>USDH01000030.1 GCA_900553415.1 uncultured Collinsella sp.
GCTGCCCCGAGGCCTACACGGCCTACATGCACGAGCCGTATCTTAACGCCCCCACGGGAAAGGACTTCCGCGGCGAGCCGGCGTGCAACCAGGAGACGCTTGACCGCATGGTGCTCGAGGCTAATAAGAATGGCTTCGATGTCCGCATCCATGCTATCGGCGACGCATCGGCCACGATGATTATCGATGCCGTCGAGCGTGCCGAGGATGTGTGCGGCAACAAAGGGACGCGTTTTGCTATCGAGCACACGGACAACCTGAAGCTCGAGGATATTGCTCGCATGAAGCGCCTGGGCATTAATGCTGCGATTCAGCCGCAGCATCCCATCGGAGGCCTTGGGCAGGGCGCGTACGAGGGGTCTCTTGGCGAAGAGCGCATGAGCCACATGTGGCGCTATAGGGAAGAGGCCGATGGCGGAATCCACTTAGGGCTTGGTACTGACTGGCCTGCGGTGATGTCGATCGATCCTATCGATACCGTGTATGCCGCGGTGACGCGTAGCGAGTTTGACGGGCATCCGGCGGAGGGATACTTCCGCGAGAATGCCCTGACGCTCGGCGAGACTCTGCAGGCGCACACGCTCGGCTCCGCATATGTCGAGGGGTTTGAGCGCCGTTTGGGCAGCCTCGCCGCTGGTAAGCTTGCCGACATCGTCATCCTGTCGGGCAATCCGTTTGAAATGAATCCGATGACGCTTCGTGACCTTGAAGTCGAGACGACGATTTTTAACGGACGCGTCGTCTATCGCAAGGATGAAGCATAGATAGGGTGATGAACGTGAGCAAAGGGACGGTCGAAAAATATGCCCTGTTATTTGTGGTATGCGGCATCGTGTTTGTTGCGAACTACGCGCAGTATCAGGTGTCGGGATTGGCACATCTGGTTGTGTCGGACCTGCATCTGACCTCGGCCGAGTTTTCGGCCGTCCTGTTTGCCCCGTTTGTTCCTGCCGTTGTATTTGGCATGCCTGTCGGCGTTTGTGCTGATCGATATGGCGTGAAAGCGCTCGTATTCATCGCATCGGCGATTTCTGCAATTGCGGCGGTTGCTCGCACGGAGTGCGCATCGTTTGCGACGCTGTTCACCGCGACCATGCTTCTTGGCGCGGCGCCCTGTGTCGTGAATGCCATCGTTCTAAAAGTGCTTGGTTCCGCTTTTGGCGGAGAAACCGATAGGGCCATGGGATGGTTCTACGCTGCGGGGTCGGGCGGAATCGCCTGCTCGCTTGCAACCTCTCCTCTCTTTGCAACGCCCGGACGAGCATATGTCCTTGCTGCCGTTTTATTTGCCGTGTTTGGATTGCTGTGGCTGCTGGTTGCGCCATCGGCAGATGTTCTGCAGACTGCAGATGGCTTTGGCGTTCAGGGCGCGGAATCTACTGCATCGTCGGCAAGTGCGTTTGCGATGGTAATCAAGATGCCGATGGTTTGGCTCGTGGCGATACTGCTTGGAGTTGCCCTTGCATCGGCTACAGCGTACTCGGGCTATCTTGTCTCAGCACTTGAGGCTTCAACTGAACCCCAGGTCGCCGGGCTTCTTGCCTCTTTCGTAACGCTTGGGTCGATTGTCGGCAGCGTGGCCGGCCCCTACGTGCGAGCGCAATTTGGCGACTATCGCGTGTTTATGGCCATCGCCGCAATGGCGGGGAGTGCTCTTATGTGGGCCGGAGAGGCTTTTGTCTCTCAGCCTTCTGTAGGGCTCATGTTTGCGATCGGCGTTTCGACCGCCGTCGCCGGCCCGGTCGTTCAGTCGTTGCCCTACATGTTGCCCGAGGTGCGCGAGGGGCTTGCGGGAAGCGCCGGCGGCGTGGTGAGCACGGTTTCGCTGGGGCTTACGTTTTTGATTCCCGTGGCCCTCTCCTTCTGCATTGGCGAGAGCTATGAAACGCTTCTATTTGGGTGCGCTGTTTTGTTTGGCGCGACGGCGCTGGCGTCTCCATTCCTGCCATCTCCCGATTCACTTATGTAACACCTGCTTTCGCCCTTTGGGCCTGGCCGACAAGAGCAAAAGGAGCTGGTCTACTTGACACTAAAAAAGAGTACCGCTGTGACAATTCTCAACGGCATCGTTAATCCTCTATTCATGTGTTCATTTCTACCGATTGTTGAGGGAAAGCCTGGCTTAGATTTTCAGGGACTTACTGGTTTCTGGGGGCAGCTTATTCTGGCCATCGGTATTGCACAGTTCGTCGGTTTTTTGCCGCTCTTTGGCAAAGCAATTGAGACGTGCGTTGAGTTTTTTGGTTTTGATCGGAACATTCCGGGCGCACGGATTTGCGGAACCGTTGTGGGCGCTACTCTGCTCTTCTGCATTATCGGGCTATTTGAAGTCGCGTTTCAGTCAGGCGTTGGCGTTATCGACGGTGTGCCGTTTTTATCCCGTTGGGTTCGTCTTGTGGTAGGTGGATGGGCCTTTGTCGTTGTGGGCGGCTTGCTGTTTGACCCTTTTGTCGCGGCCATTGCCGCTAAAGTTACGGGCGAATAGCGCCAAGACCGGTCGCGTGGCGAAAGCCTGATCGACTGGCAGCCAAGGCCGGACGGGGGATTGGTCGGCCTCATTTTGCCCGTGCTACCATAAACGGACATTCGTTTGATGGGGGCTGCCGTTGTCACGCGTCTTGCAACATATGGAAATCCCGCTGCTGCTGGCGGTTCCCGCAGTGATGATTGCGGCGTTGCTGGCAGGCGTTGAGCAGGCGGCGCTCGCCATGCTGGTTGTGGTGGCGCTGGTGCTCGCGCTGTTCTTTGCGGGCTACGAGGCGTCGCGCCCCGGCCTGCGCCAGATTATGCCAACGCTGGTTCTGGCGGCGTTGGCCGCGGCGGGGCGCATCTTGTTTGGCCCTATTCCCGACTTTAAACCCGTGAGTGCCATCGCCATTATCGCGGGGGCGACGCTTGGCCGCCGCAATGGTTTTATGGTTGGCGCGCTGGCGGCGCTGACCAGCAATTTCTTTTTTGGACAGGGCATGTGGACGCCGTGGCAGATGTATGCTTGGGGGCTCGTGGGATACGTTGGCGGTGCGCTGGCGCATGCCGGCGCTTTTGATCGCGCCGATGGCACCGTGCGTATGCCGGCGCTGCTGACCTACGGCTTTGCTTCGGGTTTGCTGTACGGCGTTGTGATCAACGCCTACGACATTATCGGTTTTGTTCAACCGCTCACGTGGGCGGGTGCCATGGCGCGTTTTGCCACCGCCGTACCGTTCGATATCACGCACGGCCTTGCGACCTGCGTGTTTTTGGTCGCCCTGTACAAGCCTTGGTGTCGCCGCATCAACCGAGTCGTCGTGAAGTACGGGCTGTAGGGCCGATTGCGCCGGAGTGGGAATCAATATTGCCGAAGTGCCATTTCAAAACTATGCCGGTTTACGGGGCCAGATTGACACAGGCAGACCATACCGGCTTTTTTCGAAATAGAGCAAGCCGTTTACCTGCGGTTTTATTATTTTGGAATTGCGTATGGTTGGGGGTTCGCGATTCAGCCCCGTAAACCGGCATAGTTTTGAAATAGCCGGCTGATACGACGGGCATCGTGGCCCTCGAAGAGCCAAATTGATCCGTTTTCTTTCGCCTCCAGGCGTTCCCAGGGAATCAGCTGAACCCGCCCGCCACGAAATCGGTCTATCTACTACGTTTGGCCCGACACCCCCAACCACAACCGTGTTTTATGAAAAACCGTAGGCTTTCTACCTGCGGTTTTCTTTTTGCGTTGTTCACTGTGGTTGAGGGCAGTGGCTTAAACGTAGTAGATGGGCCAGTTTCGTGGCAAGCGAGCTACGTGGATGATCTCGCGAAGTGAAAATGATTCCTTTTCCTCCGTCCCCAGGAGATCAGTTGGGGCTAGAGCTCTAGCGTGAGGGTGACGGGGCAGTGGTCGCTGCCGAAGATGTCGCCGCGGATGCCGGTGTCGCGTACGTTGTCGGCGATTGCGTCGCTTACCAGGAAGTAGTCGATGCGCCAGCCTGCGTTGTTCTTGCGGGCATTAAAGCGGTAGCTCCACCAGCTGTAGACGCCCTCGACGCCGGGGTTTGCCGCGCGCCAGGTATCGGTAAAGCCGGCGTTGAGCAGCTCGGTAAACTTGCCGCGCTCCTCGTCCGAAAAGCCCGCGTTGCCGCGGTTGGATTTGGGATTCTTAAGGTCGATCTCCTCGTGCGCCACGTTAAAGTCGCCGCAGGTCACGACGGGTTTGCCGGTCTCGCGCTCGAGCGCGCTCAAAAAGTCGCGGTAGGCATCGTCCCAGGCCATGCGCACGTCGATGCGGGCGAGTTCGTTTTGCGCGTTGGGAGTGTAGACATCCACGAACCAAAACTTGTCGAACTCGAGCGCGCAGACGCGGCCCTCGGTTGCGGCCCGCGCCACGAGCTCGGCCGCCTCGCTCTCGCCGGCGTAGGGCAGCAACGCATCGGCGCGCAGCACGCGCAGCGGTTCCTGGCGGCTAAAAACCGCGGTGCCCGAATAGCCTTTGCGCTCGGCGTAGCTCCAGGTTTGGTGATAGCCGGGCAGATCGATATCGACCTGGCCCTCCTGCAGCTTTGTCTCCTGCAGCGCCAAGATATCGACGTCGAGTTCTTGCGCGATTTGGATAAAGCTCGGGTCCTTTTTGAGCACGGCGCGCAGGCCGTTGACGTTCCACGAGGCAAAAGTGTAAGTCTGAGGCATGGTGTCCTTTCGACGGGGTTGGCAGGCTTAAGATTAGCGCAACAAGGACGCCGGCGGGCTCCGCGCGGGCCGGCCCAAAGGCTGCGTGCCGGGAGATCGCCCAAAGCTGCCCGACCAACAAGGACGGAGGACTCATATGACGCAGGCAATATCGGACCCAAAGCAGGCATCCGCCGCGCTGGCAGAGCTGTTCGGTACCCACAAGCGCGTGGTCTTCTTTGGCGGCGCGGGTGTTTCCACGGCAAGTGGCATTCCCGATTTCCGCAGCGTGGACGGCTTGTATCACCAGCAGTTTGCCTATCCGCCCGAGACCATGCTCTCGCACAGCTTTTACGAGACGCATCCGGCGGAGTTTTTCGACTTTTACCGCACCAAGATGATCGCGCTTGGTGCCAAGCCCAACCGCTGCCACACCAAGCTGGCCGAGCTGGAGCGCGCCGGCAAGCTGAATGCCGTGGTGACGCAAAACATCGACGGCCTGCATCAGGCGGCCGGCTCGCAGCGCGTGTTCGAGCTGCACGGATCGGTCCATCGCAACATTTGCCAGTCGTGCGGCACAGTCTATAGCGCCGAGTGGATTTGCTCGCGCGAGCACGAGGATGCCGCGGGCGTGCCTGCGTGCCCCGCGTGCGGCGGCCGCATCAAGCCCGATGTGGTGCTCTACGAGGAGCCACTCGACGAGCATGTGTTGACCGGTGCCGTTGCCGCCATCGCCGCGGCCGATGCCCTCATTGTGGGCGGGACCTCGCTCGTGGTGTATCCGGCGGCGGGCCTTACGCGCTACTTTACCGGCGATACGCTGGCCATTTGCAATCTTGCCCCCACCGATCAGGATGCAAATGCCGACCTGCTGATTTCTTGCGACATCGCGGCAGCGTTTGCGTTCTAGCCGGCGCGCGCGGATACAATAGAAAGACTGAGTGCAAAGCGACCCCGCCGCCAGCTCTCCAAGCTCGGCGGCGTGGGCATTTTAGGAGGATGTTCATGGCGAACGACAGCAAGACATGGCGGTGCGGAAAGTATGAGCTCAGCTTTGACCGTCCGCGCATCATGGGCGTCCTCAACGTGACGCCCGATTCGTTTAGCGACGGCGGCGAGCACTTCGACCCCGATGCCGCCATCGAGTATGGCCTGGCGATGCTCGACGCCGGTGCCGACGTCATCGACGTGGGCGGCGAGTCCACGCGCCCCGGTTTTACCCCGGTCAACCCCGACGAGGAGGCTCGCCGCGTGCTGCCCGTGGTGCGCGCGCTGGCCAAGGAGGGCGCCATCGTCTCGATCGACACGCGTCATGTGGCGGTTGCCAAGGCGGCCGTGCGCTGCGGCGCCTCGATCGTCAACGACGTGACCGGCTTCACCGATCCCAAGATGGTCGAGTTTGTTAAGACGAGCACCTGCGGCGTCATCGTGATGCATGCCGGCGAGGTCGCCGCGCCCGCACGCACGCACGCAACGGTGCAGCTCGATACCTCGGCAGCGGCGTTTGTTGCCGAGAAGGCGCGCGAGGCGGCTGCCGAGGCCGCGCGTGAGGCCGAGAAGCCGGCTCGCCGCCGTCGCGGCAAGTTGCTGGGCGAGCCTAAGCCGGAGGCCAAGCTTCCGGGCGGCGTGGTGCAGCCCTCGTTGCCGTTTGGCGAACCGGAGCCCACGTCCGAGCCTTCAAGCGAGCAGGAGACGCCGGCCGCCGAGCAGGCTACTGCCGCCGAGACCGTCGCGCCCGCGCCCGAGGCCGCGCCCGCAGCCACCGAGGCCGCATCGGAGTCCAATGACCGCCTGGCCGCCATGATGCGCCGCAGCGCCCGCCGCGCCCGCCGCGAGGAAGCCTACGTGCCCACCTCGCAGCTCCGCCGCTTCACCCTGCCCGATTCGGCGCCCATCATGCGCCGCGTCATGGGCTTTCTGTCCGACCAGGCCCGCACGCTCATCCATGCCGGCGTGTCGCGCGACCGCATCTGCATCGATCCTGGCCCGGGCTTTGGTAAGTCGGCTAACGAAGACATCGTCATCCAGCGCGAGACCGCCAAGATGGCGTCGCTGGGCTACCCGCTCATGTGCGCCGTGTCGCGCAAGCGCTTTGTGGGTGCTGTCTCGGGCGTGACCGAGGCCGCCGCGCGTGATGCCGCTACGTTTGGCGTGTGCCTGGGCGCCATCCAGGCCGGTGCCAACATCGTGCGCGTGCACGACGTCGCGGGCTTTGCGCAGTTCTTGAACGGCTACTGGGCGGTTGCCAAGCCGCAGCCGCGCCGCGCGTTTGTGGCCGTGGGCTCCAACCTGGGGCATCGCTGCGACAATATCCGCGCCGCGCGCGACATGATCGCCGAGATTCCGCTCACCTGCGTGTCCAACTCCTCCAAGATCTACGAGAGCGAGCCGGCCTACGAGACGCGCCAGGACGCGTTTGCCAACGCCGTCATCGAGATCAAGACCGAGCTGGCGCCGCTGGTGCTGCTCGACGAGCTGCAGAAGATCGAGCTCGAGCTGGGTCGCGACCGCTCCAAAAAGGCCAAGGCCAACGGTCCGCGCACCATCGACCTGGACCTGCTGTGGATGGACGGCGAGACCCACGGCGGCAAAAAGCTGCGCCTGCCGCATCCGCTGATCGGCGAGCGCGATTTTGTGCTGGTGCCGCTCGAGGATCTGATGCACGACCCGGCGCGGTTCTTCCGCTACAACGGCGTCGAGGTCAAGGAGCCCGAGGATCGCGTGGGTCATATCGTGGGCGAATTGGGGCGTATGTAGATGATCGAGATGAATGCTGTTGCCGCCGGCACCGAGCTCGACGCGGCGCGTGACGCGGGCCGCGAGGGCGTGTCCGCGGGCTGGTGCGCGTGGAGCGTGGGCGATGCTTCGCTGACGTTTTCGCTGGTTGTGCGCCCCGATGTGAACATGCACGCCTTCCACGGCTTGCCGTTTGTGGCCGCAATGGGCATGATGGACGCGCTCGTGGGCACGGCTTCGACGCCGGGGTTGGGCCTTGCCGGTAAGGTGGGTATCCAGTGGCCGAGCGATATCGTGTGCGGTGCGCCTGCGTTTGAGACGTCGCTCGCGCGTGTTGCCGTGAACGGCGGTGCCGGTGCTGCGGGCATGTTTGCCGCGGTGACGGTTGATATTGAGCGTTCGGCGTTGAGCGAGCTTGGTGTGGATGTGGCCGACGAGGCGCTGGTCGAGGCGCTGGCCGCCGCCGTGCTGGGCCGCGTGGACGCCTGGGCGGTTGTTGCCAACACGCCGCAAGGCGCTGCCGGGCCGCTGGCTCCCGTGCTGGGCGAGTACTTCGACATGGTGCCGCTGCTGGGCCGCCAAGTTGCGGCGGTGTCGCCCAACGGTTTGCCGCTTGCGGTCGGTGTGTTTGCGGGCCTGGACATCTGGGGTCGCGCGGCCATCAAGACCGATGCCGGCGAGCAGGAGTTTCCGCCCGAGGCCGTACGGATTCGCGGACTGTAACGCGAGGTGCCCGCGCTCAAAGATAGCGATGACAACGAAGCCCTCTTCGGCCTGTGCCGGGGAGGGTTCCGCCTATCTGGGGAATGGGTTGCCAGTGCCCTATTCCTCAAAACTGAAAAATTTTCGTTTTTGAGGAATAGGATTAAGGCAGCTCGGTCTTTCGCGAGGTATATTCGCTATAGAGCCTATTCCTCAAAACTGAAAATTTTTCGTTTTTGAGGAATAGCGATAAAAGACCGCGAGGAGGCCCCGATGAAACTCATCAATAGAACGTCATATATGGACACGTTGACGAGTCTTATTGGCGTGCCGGACATCAAGGTCATCACGGGCATCCGTCGTAGCGGTAAATCAAAATTGCTCGAGGCCCTCCGCGATTACGTGGAGGCACATCTGTCCAATTCGAATGTCATCCATATCAACTACAACCTCGATGAGTTCGAGAACCTGCTCGAGTATCACGCGCTGCTCGCCTATGTAAAAGAGCATCGAGTGTCCGGCAAACAAAACTTTCTGCTTATCGATGAAGTTCAGATGTGCGACGGTTTTGAGCGTGCGATCAATAGCCTTCACGCATCCGAGCAGTACGACATATTCATTACCGGATCGAATGCCTTTTTGCTGTCGAGCGATCTGTCGACGCTCTTTACGGGGCGTACGTTCGAGATCGAGGTTTTCCCATTCTCGTTTGAGGAGTATCGTCTCTATGGCGACGAGGGCGAGGTCGACCGCGACTTCGATGAGTACGCGAAAACCGGCGGTATGTCCGGCTCTTACCCTTATCCACTGCAGGAGCAGCGCTATCAATATCTCTCCAACGTCTTCAAGACGCTCATTGTGAGAGATATCGTGCAGCGGCATAACGTGAGAAACGAATCGGCACTGCTGCGCATTGCCGATTACATGATGGACAACGTTTCCAACATTACGTCGGCACGCAACATTACTGATGCATTAAATGCGGATGGGCTAAAGATTACGAACAAGACGGTCGGCACGTACATGGGGTACCTGTGCGATGCGTTTGCCTTCTATAAAGTTCGTCGGTACGACATTCGCGGCAAAAAATACCTTAAGAGCGGCGAGAAGTACTATCTGGCGGACCATGCGTTTAAATATGCGCTTCTTGGTACACGTGATATGGATTGGGGACGCGTATACGAGAACATGGTGGCAATCGAGCTGCTGCGTCGCGGATACGAGGTATACGTCGGCGTGCTCTATAAAAAGGAAATAGACTTTGTAGCAATCAAGCGAAGCGAGAAGCTCTACATTCAGGTGAGCGACGACATCAGCTCGGATAAGACATTTGAACGCGAGATTTCGCCACTGCTGAGCATTGGCGATGCGTATCCCAAGATGATTCTTGCCCGCACACATCACGAGGCCACGGATCGCGATGGGGTGCAGATCGTGGACCTGGCGAGGTGGTTGTGCGGCGAGGCTTAGCAAAAAATCCTATTCCTCAAAACTGAAAAATTTTCGATTTTGAGGAATAGGATTGGAGGCTGGTTGCTGCGACCTGGCGTTTACTCTATCCCAGCTCCTGCATGCGGCGGTAGATTTCGCAGATGCCCTTGATGGTGAGCTGTCCGTCGACCACGTCGAAGGCGTCGGTCGAATCGGCAACGATGCTGGCGAGGCCGCCCGTGGCGATAACGGTGGCATCCTCGCGCTCTAGCTCGCGCTTCATGCGCGCGACCAGGCCCTCGGCCATGGCGGCGGCGCCCGTCACGGCGCCCACCTTGATGCACTCTTCGGTGTCGCGACCGATGGCGTGTTCGGGCGCCTCGAGCGGCACGCTGGCGAGCTTGGCGGCACGGGCAGCAAGCGCGTCCATGGAGATGCGGATGCCCGGCGCAATCGCTCCACCAATGTAATAACCGTCCTCGTCGATGACGTCGATATTGGTTGCGGTGCCAAAGTCCACCACGATCGCCGGCGCGCCGTAGAAAGTTTCGGCCGCAACGGCGTTAGCGACGCGATCGGCGCCTACGGCCTGGGGACGCGCCGCGCGCAGCTTGGTCACCGCGGCCGTCTGCGGCCCAATGACGATGGCGTCCGCCGCGATGCGCTCGGCCACGACATGCCACTCGCGCGAGAGCTGCGGCACCACGCCGGCAAAGGCAATCGCATCGACCGCGTCGAGCGAAAGGTCGTACATCTTAAAGAAGCCCATCAGGCGCACATGGATCTCGTCGGCGGTATAGGAGCGGTCGGTGGGCATGCGCCACGACTGCACCAGCTCGTCTCCGTCAAACAGGCCCATGGCCGTCTGCGTGTTTCCCATATCGATAGCGAGCAGCATGTCTACTCCCGGTGTCGGCATAAAAGGACGCGCACCATTGTATACGTGCCATCGACGGCGCTCGGCTGTGATTCGTTTACGGTGATAAGGGCTGAGAGGTTTAAATATGAAGGAATTATGCTCTACGAGATTTTCCTTGCCGTTTACCGAACTCCCGCGTAATATTCTTTCTTGCGCACATGAGGCGCCCAGACATTGCGGGGTGGAGCAGTCTGGTAGCTCGCCGGGCTCATAACCCGGAGGTCGTAGGTTCAAATCCTGCCCCCGCGACCAAGAACTTGCAGCTCGTCGGCCTAGCCGGCGGGCTTTTTTGTTATCCCGGACCGTGTTTTCGGTCCAATTCTCGGCCTCCCAAACAAAATCTCGATCTGTAACATCTAGACCCGATTTGGACGGCCAGGTGTTACAGATCGAGATGTTTGGACAGGACGTACTCCGTCATATCGAAGGGGCGCTCCGTACACCCGAACACGTACATGTCGGTAAGGCGGGAACTAGGGAACTCTACTAGGGAACTAGGGAACTCTACTAGGGAACTAGGGAATGACTGGGGTATAGTAGGAACGAGCTATTGATTCGGTCGAAGGGCGAGCTATGTTCATAACGAATGATATTGAACTGGCCGCTGCGGTTGAGCATATGAGGACCGCAGGGACGGACCTTGCCGAATACGAACTCAAAACTGCGGCAGGCGGTTTCCCCAAGACGATGGCGGACTCAATTTCCGCTTTTGCTAATGGAACCGGCGGAACGATCGTATTTGGCATCAGCGAAAAAGACGGCTTTCATTCGGTGGATGTTGATGTAAAGACAATCCAGGCGCATAGCGCCCAAGCGGCGAGGGAGCTCATTGAGCCTCCTCAGATGGTTGACATCATAGTCTTGGAGTTTGAGTCAAAGCCCGTCGTCGTGGTTAATGTCCCCGAGGCGTCGTCTCGAGAAAAGCCGTGCTATGTCAAAAAACTTGGACAGCGTCTTGGCTCATACATAAGAACTGGTGACGGCGATCATAAGATGTCCTCTTATGAAATCGATCGATACATCGAGAATCAATACCGGAGCGCGCGCAACGATGCCGTTGTTGTTGAGGGCGCAACGATGGATGACTTTGACCAAGAATTGCTCATGGGATGGCTCTCGCGTGTGAGAGCGACAACGCTGGGCAGGTCCGCCGCCTTAAGCGATGAGGAGCTCATGGCGAATCGGCGTGTGGTTTCTCCCGATGCTGAAGGGATTTTGAGGCCGACCGTTGCCGGCATTATGGCGTTGGGTTTTTGTCCGCAGCAGTTTTTTCCTCGAGCCAATGTTGTGTTCACGGCGTATCCAACACCGAAAAAAGGCGAGGTGGGGAGAGCCGGGGAACGCTTTTCTGATTCGGTTGATATTGACGGGCCAATACCCATCATGGTGGTCGATGCGGTGCGGGCCGCATCGCGAAACATGAAGCATGGCGCAATCGTAAAAGGTGCATTGAGGGAAAACGTGCCGGACTACCCGTTGGCTGCGGTCCGCGAGGCTGTTGCTAATGCGCTGATGCATAGGGATTATTCTCCCGACGCGTTGGGCACCCCGGTAATGGTCGACCTTTATCCCGATCGCCTGGAGCTGTCCAATCCCGGCGGATTGTTCGGTTCGTTGACGGTCGAACGTTTGGGACAACGAGGCGCAACGGCGTCGAGGAACCAATTTTTGGCTCGAATTCTCGAGGATGTGCCGTATTCCGATGTTGATGGCAGGGTCGGTCGTGTTGTCGAAAATCGAGGCTCAGGCTATCCGACGATTAATAGGGAGCTCGAGCAGGCCTTGATGCCCGCGCCGATTGCCAAGAGTACTCTCGATGAGTTTGTCTTGATCATGAGGCATCGACGTATGACGGACCAGGAAGGCCGGTCATACACAAAGGAAAATGTAAAGACGGCCATCCTCGGTTACATTGCTGATCGCGAGAGCGTAAGCACGTCGGAACTTGCGAAGGCGTCGGGAATGTCAATGAAAACGGTACGCCGATATCTGTCCGCGCTTATGGAAGAGGGAATTGTTGAGGGGATTGGAACGGCCAACAGCCCCAAGCGGCGCTATCGCCTACGTCGGTAGGAGCAGCCTGGTAGCTCGCCGGGCTCATAACCCGGAGGTCGTAGGTTCAAATCCTGCCCCCG
>USDH01000031.1 GCA_900553415.1 uncultured Collinsella sp.
TGTTTGTGCCGGTAGGCACGGTGGCAACGGCGAGGCTTTGGCCAAAGAGGCCCTTTGCGCGGTGCGCGAGGCTGGTGGCGAGGTCGAGCTGATCAATCTGTTCGATTACAACATCTTGCCCTGCACCGGTTGCGAGGGCTGCACCATGCAGATGGGAAAGATGGGCGCCGGACTGCAAAAGGAATATCACGGCTGCGTCCTTAAGAACAAAGATGATGTCGACGCCATCATTCGCGAGCTGCAAACCTGCCAGGGCGTGATCTTCTCGGTCCCGACCTACGACCTTACCCCGAGCTCGGTCTATACCCGCCTTGCCCAGCGCTTCTTGGCATACGAGCTTTCGTTCTTGCTCGCCATCGGTGCCGTAAAGGAGAATCCGCATACCGTTGCCGGCCTCATCTCCGTCGGCGGCTCCATGCACGATTGGCAGTCCCTGGCGCTGGAGAGCCTACAGGCGACTATGTTTACCATGTCGATGACTGTCGTCGATCGCTATATGGCGCAGCGCGACGGCCGCCCGGGCAATGCCTTTGTGTGGGGAGACGACGTGGAGTGGGGCGGACAGATCGCCCGCGCCCACAAGATGGGCGAGAACATCGTCAAGGCTATCCAGACCCCGGTTGACGAGCGCTGCTGGCTGGGCGACCCGGATGACGGCGTGTGCCCCAACTGCCACAGCTCGCTGGTCTATCCCGGCGACAAGCACTGGGACGGTGTCGAGTTCCCGTGGGAGTGCGCGGTCTGCGGTGCCGGTGGCGATATCGTGACCGACGAGCGCACCGGCCGCCCCAAGCTCAAGATTGCCGAGAACGGCCTGATTCGCGACCGCAACGACGACCACGCGCGCGCCGAGCACCTCAACGAGATCAACAAGACCCGCGACGAGTTCTTTGCCCACATGGACGAGGTCAAGCCGCTTATGGAGAAGTACGCCAAGATGACGTTCCCCACGCTGGAGATTAAGCGCGACTAGTTTTGTTTGAGCCCCGCTCGGCCTATTTGCGACAGTGCAGGTCGGCGCTGGTGCGGGGCTTAATCCTCGGCTCAAGAAAGCCAAGGTAGATTAGGGCGCGAATCGAGAGGTGGAACAAAAAGAGGTCCTCTCCCGATGCCAGGTCGTTACCGGTGATTTCCTTGATGCGGTTAATGCGGTAGAGCAGCGTGTTTTTGTGAAGCGACAAGATCGCGGCGGTGCGCGCCGTGTTGCAGCTGTGTTGCATAAAGGCAAAGAGCGTCTCGACCAGCTCGGAATCGTGCGACTGGTCATGCTTCCAAAGTGCCCAGATTGCCGGATGGCAGTAGTTCATAAGGTTGATGTGGTCGTTGCAGATATCGAGCATTTCCATGTAGGTGTATTCGCAATAGCGATACACATGGGTGTCTTCGAGGATTTTGGTAAAGGTCGAGCCATAGCGAATGGCGGCGCGCGCCTGATTGAGGTGCGAACGCACGTCCGTTGCCTGGGAAAACGCGTTGCTGATGCCAATGAACAAATTGTTCGTGGCAGCAACGCGGGCAAGGATCGCCTCGTCGTTGGCGGGTAGCTGCGTGGAGGGCGGACGGCTTACCAGCGCCACGAGTTCGCCCTCGTACATGGTGATAAGGCTATGGTGCAGCAGCGGCTGCAATTGCCCTCGGATGCTCTCCGCCTCGCGCGCCTCGAGCTGGGAATCTTTTTTGAGCAGGCATACGACGTAGAGGGCGGGAAGCGGGGCAAAGCCGACGAGCTGCATTTTGCGTGTGCAGGTGATGGGGTTGGGGATTTCGTCGTCCAGGAGGCGCGAGAGAAAATATGGTCCCTGTTGCGGGCCGCCCATCGAAAGAAAGCCGCCTTTCTGCAGTTCTTGCGCGAGCAGCTGGACAAAGAACTCAAAGACCTCACGGTCGCTATCGCCAAAGGCGTGATTGCGCTCGATCATCATCACTCGGCCCAGACACGTGCCGTGCACCTTGATCGCATCGGTCATGGTGTTGAGACAGAACATGTCGTTATAGCGTGTAAGCGGACCTGTCGAGCGGGCAATCTCCTCGTCTAGGCCGCATTTGATGATGTAACGCACGGCTTCGTCCTGCAGCATGTCGCCTTCGGAGAGCTCGGCGCGGGTGATGGCTGCAAAGGGAGAGTCGTCGTTATCGTCGAGCTTAAAGCCGCCACGGGCGGCATAGCGGTAGACGGGATCGACGACGAGCACCGGGTTGCCCATAACGGTAGAGGCTGTTTGCGTGAGGCTCTTGAGCCCCGCGTCGCTCAAGAGCGCCTCGAGCAGCGCTTGCTTTGCGGTGGATCTATCGGTGGTGCTCGGTTGCATGGTTGTCCCTTCTGCCGCGTCTTCGCCGTAGTCGACGCGTGACCAAATTATTATCGCAGGCTGCGCGGTGCCAGGTTGTTTAAAACGATGAGTGTGGCGGTCGTATCCTCGAACGGGGACGGCGCTGCTGCTGTTGGGGGTCGTCTCGATCTGTAACAGGTAGGGGCCAAAAGTGGGCCTAGCTGTTACAGATTGAGATTGTTGAGGATGGGCCGAGGGGAATGTCTCGATCTGTAACACGAGGGACGGATTTTGCCGAGTAACCGTTACAGATTTAGATCTTTCGGCAGGCTAGATTGGTTTGTCTCGATCTGTAACAGGTAGGGGCCAAAAGTCGGTCTAGATGTTACAGATTGAGATGTTTGGTCGGACCGAATTTGTTCGTCTCGATTTGTAACATCTAAGGTCGTTTTTGGTCTGTAGGTGTTACAGATCGAGATTTTCCGACGGAACGCTCCCGTTTGTCTCGATCTGTAACAGTAAGACCCGGTTTTGCCGCGTAACTGTTACAGATTGAGATAAACCGACGGGCCGCCCCGCCCATCCCCATCCACCTGCCGCCACCTGATATTCGCCGATTTTCGTTGTGCCGCCGCGCTTCCATGCCATATCCTCTAGACAACTACGCGGCATCATCGCCGCCGCGCCTACAAGAGAGGAATGTCCATGACCACACCTGCATCCAAGCTGCTTCAGCCCATTACGGTTGGCCCCCTTGAGCTCAAAAACCGCATTATGTTTCCGCCGCTGACCACCGGCTACGAGGAGCGCGACGGCTCCATTGGCGAGCGCAGCCTGGCTTTTTACGAGCGCCTGGCCCGTGGCGGCGTGAGCTACATCGTCATCGGCGACGTTGCTCCCGTCATGACCGCAAGCCCCACGCCCAAGCTGGCGACCGACGCTCAGATCCCCACGTTTAAGGCCCTGGCCGACGCCGTCCACAAGCACGGCGCCAAGGTCGCGCTGCAGCTGTTCCACCCCGAGTACGATGTGCCCGGTGTCGGCCGCATGGTCATGGGGTCCATGGCCGCCGCCAAGGCCGCGCAGGAGGCCAAGGCCGCCGGCGACGAGGAGACCTTTGCCGCCAAGATGGCCGAGTCCAACGAGATTCGCAAGCAGGCCTACGCCAAGCTGCACCACGACATGCAGCACTTTGTGAACGAGGCGAGCGTAGAGCAGCTCACCCAGATCAAGGAGGCCATCGCCGCCTCGGCCGCCCGCGCGCAGCAGGCCGGCATCGATGCCATCGAGGTCCACGGCGACCGCCTGGTGGGTTCGCTGTGCTCGGCCATCCTCAACCAGCGCACCGACGAGTACGGCGGCTCGTTCGAGAACCGCGTTCGCTACGCGCTGGAGGTCGTCGCCGCCATTAAGGAAGCCGCACCGGAGCTGATGGTGGAGTACAAGCTCCCCGTGATCATGGAGAACCCCGATGGCACGCCGCGCGGCAAGGGTGGCTTGCAGCCCGACGAGGCATGCGAGTTCGCCAAGCTGCTCGAGGGTGCGGGCATCGACATGATCCAGGTCGCACAGGCCAACCACACCGGCAACATGGGCGACACCATTCCGCCCATGGGCGCCATGCCCTACAACTGGACGCTGCCCGTGGCCGAGCGCGTCAAGGCCCTGGTCTCCGTGCCGGTGGCAACCGTCGGCCGCGTGGTTTCGGTCGAGGCCGGCGAGAAGATTCTGGAAGACGGCGCGGCCGACATCATCGCCTATGGCCGCTCGCTCATGTGTGACCCCGACATTGCGCTGAAGGCCGCTACGGGCGAGCCCATCCGCGAGTGCCTCAACTGCAACAAGGGCTGTGTCGACGCGATTCAAAACCGCAAGTACATCTCGTGCGTGCTCAACGCCGAGAACGGTGACGAGGCGACCATAGCCATTAAGCCGGGCGAGGGCGACAAGAAGATCGCCGTGGTGGGCGGCGGTATTGCCGGCCTGGAGGCCGCGCGCGTGGCGGCCAAGCGCGGCTACGACGTGACCGTCTACGAGGCGAGCGATCACTTGGGCGGCCAGATTGTGCTGGCAGCCGCGCCTCCGCGCAAGGACGAGATCATGCGCTCGGTCGAGTACTACGAGAAGATTCTGCCCGGCCTGGGCGTGAAGGTTGAGCTCAACCACGTCGCTAGCCCCGCGGACCTCAACGCCGCCGACGCCGCGATTGTGGCTGTGGGCGCACGCGACGTGGTCATCCCCGTTCCGGGTGCCGACTCGGAGAAGGTCGTCTCGAGCTGGGACGTGCTGGCCGGCAAGGTGGAGCTCAGCGGCCGCGTCGCCGTCATTGGCGGTGGCCTGGTGGGCACCGAGACTGCCGAGTATCTGCTGCAGCACGGCTGCGAGGTGGCGATCGTGGAGATGCTCGACAAGATTGCCGCGGGCGAGTCTGAGACCATTCTGCCGCTGATTATGAGCGACTTTGCCGAGCATGGCGTTGAGCAGCATGCTAAGACCCGTCTGACCGCTATTACCGACGAGGGCGTGGAGGCCGTTCGCACCGCCGAGGACGGCGCCGAGGAGCCGGTGAAGATCGCCTGCGATTACGTGGTGATGGCCGTGGGCTCCAAGGCCAACGCGTTTGACCTGGACGGCGTGACGGTGCCCGTGACCTGCGTGGGCGACTGCTCGGGCGAGCGCACCGCCGACATCGCGAGCGCCATTCGCACGGCGTATCACGCGGCCAACGAGCTGTAGTTGAACATCGCGGCCAGGCGGGGCGGTAGCACGGATCCGTCTCGCCCGGCTGTGTCCCGTCGGGTGTCAACCGGTGCGGGGCCTGCAAGCGCAGCAGGTCCCGCCCTTTTTGTTTTGCTCCGATGGATGGCAATGCGCGGTAATCATGAGGAGTGAGGACGTCTACTGCCTTGCAGATCACTCAAAATTATTGGGGGAGGGGTTAATAACTATATCCTCTATACCAAAGGACATAAAGAGATGCCAATTTTGTTGACAAGCGAATGACGATTAGCTGCGAGTCAGCTACCAGCGTAAATAATCGATAAAGAAATGTCGTAATTTGGTGCCAAATGCCCAGATAACGCCGCGTCTACTTTAATTAACTGCTTTGAGCAAACAGTAAAATGCTACTATCTAACTTGCACGTAAGAAAGCAGATTAACGGTTAAGGCTAAGAAGTGGCAGGTATGTCGGAAGCAACAAGGACTCGCACGCATGCGCCCGAGGTTAGGCAGCGCGCCGTCGAGATCCTCCAAGAGGGGGTCGGTCATCGCGCCCTCGCCGCGGAGCTTGGCATTCCCCAGGCCACGGCTCGTCAGTGGGCCCGCGCGTATGCCGTGGGCGGTGCCGACGCCGTTCTCAATGCCGGTTCGCATCATCACACCTATTCGTACGAAGTTAAGCTCGCCGTGGTCAAGGACCGCTTGGAAAACGGCTTAACGGTTCGCGAGGCCATGATCAAGCACAAGATTCCTAGCGAGTCTTCGGTCAAGGCTTGGTGCCGCCAGTATCGCGAGAGCGGTGAGTCCGCACTGGTCGATAAGCCGCGGGGTCGCAAGCCGCGCGTTAAAAAGGCGGAATAGCGAACGGGATGGTGCGCCCACAGGGGCGCATTTTTCTTGCCGCGCCAACTTTTTGGACCGGCGCGAGCCTGTCGGGACATCCTCCAAAGTGGCCAATAAACCGCGCGCAGCAGCCCGCGCGCCTGTCGCTGCGATAGGGGAGCGTCGCCTCTCTGCTCCAAAGCGGACGCGCCCTTGCCCCGTACGCCTAAAACTCCCCAGTTGACCGAAAACCCGCCGCCGCTACTCCTCAATTGAGCTATAACGTTAAACAATTGCAGCGTTTTAGCATGGGGGAGTGATGGTATGACGCTACTGTATTTCCTTACCCTGTTTCCGCTGGTACCGGCGCTGGGCATGCTGCTCGCGCGCGGTGACCGCGCCCGCGATGCGGTGGGGCTCATAGGCTCCGGCATTATTATGGCGGTGACAGTTGTAGTCGCCGTCATGTTTTTTGGCACGGGTCCGCAGAGCTTTGAGGTTGCCCCCGGCACCTCGCATGTGCTCTCGATCATCAGTTCCGTTATCGACGTCATCCTGTGCGCTGTCATCCTGTACAACGCGTACAAATATAGGAACGCGCTCACCACGGTGCTCGGCATAGTCCAGCTGGTGGGCTCGCTCGCCTTTGCAGCCATGACGCTGCCCGCGACCGAAGCCGTCACCGCAACCCCGCTCTACCTGGACTACATGAGTGTAATCATGGTCCTCGCCGTCGGCATTGTTGGCAGCCTGATTTGCGTGTATGCCTTGGGTTATATGAAGGACTTCCAGGCCCATGACGAGCACGAGGCTGCGCTGCGCGGGCAGACCGCGCCCGACCGTCGCCCGCAGTTCCTGGCGCTTATGTTCCTGTTCCTCTCGGCCATGTTCGTCATCGTGACGAGCGACAACCTTGAGTGGCTGTTCTGCGGCTGGGAAATCACCACCGTGTGCTCGTTCCTTATGATTGGCTACACGCGTACGCCCGAGGCCATCAAGAACGCCTTTACCCAAATCATCCTCAACATGCTGGGCGGCATCGCGTTTTTGGCCGGACTCATGTATCTGCACGTTCACGGCATGCCGCTGACCATCTCGGGCATGATCGAGCTTTCCGGCGCCGGAACCGCGCAATCCGCGCTGCTGGTGATGCCGGTCGTCCTGCTATCGCTCGCCGCGCTCACCAAGGCCGCACAGATGCCGTTCCACACCTGGCTGTTGGGTGCCATGGTTGCACCCACTCCCACGAGCGCCCTGCTGCACTCGTCAACCATGGTCAAGGCCGGCGTGTTCCTGATGGTCAAGCTGAGCCCGCTTTATGCCATCTATCCCGTGACCGGCTTTATGGTCACGAGTGTGGGCGCCATCACGTTTTTGCTCGCTGCCCTCATGGCCATCTCGCAGAGCAACGCCAAGCGCGTGCTCGCGTACTCCACCATCTCCAACCTGGGCCTCATCAGTGCCTGCCTGGGTGTCGGCGCGCCCGAGGCCGTATGGGCGGCCATCTTTCTGATCCTGTTCCATACGGTGGCAAAGTCGCTGCTGTTCCTGTGCGTGGGCACGGCCGAGCATCATATCGGCAGCCGCAATATCGAGGACATGGACGGCATGTTCAGCCGCATGCCGCACCTGACGCGTCTGATGATGCTGGGCATCATGGGCATGTTCG
Organism: uncultured Collinsella sp.; assembly: GCA_900553415.1. Classification (GTDB taxonomy): domain Bacteria; phylum Actinomycetota; class Coriobacteriia; order Coriobacteriales; family Coriobacteriaceae; genus Collinsella. Next base: position 7,482 of record USDH01000031.1, read on the forward strand.
TGGCGCCGTTTGGCATGCTCGTGTCCAAGTGGGGTGCCCTGGTGGCGTTCGCGCAGACCGGCAACGTGCTCATGATCATGGTGCTTGCCTTTGGCTCGGCCGCGACGTTCTTCTTCTGGGGCAAGTGGCTTGCCAAGCTTTCGGGCGTCGACCCCACGGCTCAAAACGTTGAGGTCAATGTCCATAAGACCGAATGGATGGCCCTCAACACCATCGCCGCGCTGCTGATTCTGTGCTGCGTGGCGTTCCCGGTTATCTCGAGCGGCCTGGTGTCGCCTTACTTGGCCATGGTGTTTGGCCGCGTGCCGTACGTTATTGGCAAGGACGCCATGTATCTGATGGTGGTTATCGTGGCGTTTATCGCCGTGGTGCTGCTGACTTCATTCCGCGTGAGCAACAAACCGCACGTAAACGTATATCTTTCGGGCGTGGGAACCGACAAATATCGCCATTTCCGCGGCTCGATGGGACACGAGGTGAAGGCCGAAAAGCGCAATTGGTACTCGGAGGACGCCCTTGGCGAGAAGCGTATCGGCCCCGCGGGCAGCGTCGTGTGCTGCAGCATTATCTTGTTTGCGCTGCTGTGTTGCGCGTGGATTGGGCCCGAGAGACTTGCCATGAGCGCGCCCTCGGTGCTGCGCGGCAAGTATTTCGAGGGTTCGGGTGTCGTGGGCATTTTTATTGGCACCGTGGCGTTTGCCTTGCTGGCGCCGTTTGTGGGCGGTTTGATTGACGGCCTTGACCGCAAACTTTCGGCCCGTATGCAGGGCCGCGTGGGCCCGCGCCTGCTCCAGCCTTTCTACGACGTTGCCAAGCTGCTGCGCAAAGCCCCTGCCAGCGTAAACACCATGGACGATACCTACATGGCGTGCGCGCTCATCTTCACCGTCGTGGGCGGCGGCATCTTTGTGTCGGGCTCCAACACGCTGCTGTGCGCTTTTATGGTGACGCTCGCTGCGATCTTTGTGGTGCTGGCGTCCGCCTCGACGCAAAGCCCATTTGCCCAGGTTGGCGCCGACCGCGAGCTGCTGCAAGTCATGAGTTACGAGCCCGCCGTTCTGCTGATGAGCGTGGGCCTGTATCTCGCCACCGATAGCTTCGACTCCATCGCCGTAACCGGGCAGTCGGCCCCCATCATCGCGTACAGTGCGCCCATTTTCTTGGCGCTGCTTGCGGTACTCACCATCAAGCTACGCAAGTCGCCGTTCGACCTTTCGTACTCGCATCACGCGCATCAGGAGATTGTCCAGGGCGTCGCCACCGAGATGAGCGGCGGCACGCTGGCCAAGATGACCCTTATGCACTGGTGCGAGACCGTGCTGTTTTTGATGTGGGTGGGCATGTTCTTTGTTTGGGACAACCCGGTGAGCTGGGTGGTTGCCCTGGTCGTGATGGCCGCGACGTATTTTGTCGAGGTCCTGATCGACAACACCTTCGCACGCAGCACCTGGCGCAGCTGCTTTAGGCTCGGATGGGGCGTGGCGCTGGTGTTTGGCCTGCTCAACCTTATGCCCATCCTCGTCGACGTGTTTATTTAGGAGGCGGCATCCATGGATCATAAAATGTCGCGCTCGCCGTGGGTTATTCATTACGACGGCTCGAGCTGCAACGGATGCGATATCGAGGTGCTGGCCTCGCTCACGCCGCTGTTCGATGCGGAGCGCTTTGGCGTGGTCAACACCGGCAACCCCAAGCATGCGGATATCTTTTTGGTGACGGGGTCGGTCAACGCGCAGAATCTGCCCGTCGTGCGTCAGATTTACAACCAGATGCTCGAGCCCAAGTGCGTGGTGGCCTGCGGTATCTGCGCGTGTTCGGGCGGCGTATTCCGCGATGCCTATAACGTGATCGGCGGCGTGGACCGCGCGATTCCCGTGGACGTGTACGCGCCCGGGTGCGCCATTCGCCCCGAGACCGTGATCGATGCCATTGTGGAGGCGTGCGGCATCTTGGACCAGAAGGAGGCCGTGATGCGCGCCGGCGGCGATCCGCTCACCGTGGGCGGTGCCGCTACCTGGGACGGTGGCGTCGAGCTGGGCGAGGACGGGTTTGTTGCCGCTGCGGGGGTCGGCGACGCGCCTGCCGCTGGCGACGCGCCTGCTGGGACGCCCGCCGCTGCAAAGGAGGCCGAGTAATGCAAAAGGCTATCTATACCACCGTCGGGATCGATGAGCTCTTGTCGCATGTCCAGGCGCTCAAGGGCGTTGGCGCGCGCTTTGTGCAAATGCACGCCGAGCGCAACGTCGACGACGGCTCGTATCGCTTGGTCTATACGTTTATCAACGTTCGTGCCGCACAGGAGCAGATCGCTCAGGACGGCAGCTATGCGATCGAGAACCTGGTGGTCGAGGGAATTGATCAGTACCAGGAGGTTCCGTCCATCAGCTCGTACTATCCGGCGGTGTTCCCGTTTGAGAACGAGGCCCACGACCTGTTTGGTCTTGTCATCACTGACATGCAGATCGACTTTAAGGGCTTTTTCTACCAGGTTTCGACTGCCGAACCCATGAGCGTTATCACGCCCGAGGTGAAGGCCGCGCGTGAGAAAGCCATGAAGGTCCGTGCCGCCGCCGAGGCCAAGGCGCGCAAGGCCGCGGCCGAGAAGGCCGCCGCGGCTGCGGCTGCTGCGGGGGAGGGCGCTGCGAGCGCCGACGATGCCGCGGGCGCCGCTGCTCAGCCCGCTGCGGCTGCCGGCTCCGATGCTCAGCACGATGAAGCTGCTGCCAAGGCCGCACTTAAGGCCGCCGAGCTGGAGGCAAAGCTCGCCGCCATGGATCCCGAGAAAGCGGCCAAGGTCCGCGCGGCGCTTGCCGCCAAGGCCGCCCGCGACAAGCAGAAAAAGGAGGCGTAAAGTCCATGGCACATCGCTCCGTTATTCCGTTTGGCCCGCAGCACCCGGTGCTGCCCGAGCCGCTTCATCTGGACCTGGTGATCGAGGACGACCGCGTTATCGAGGCAATTCCGCAGATCGGCTTTGTGCACCGCGGGCTCGAGAAGCTCACCGAAAAGCGCGACATGCATCAGTTTGGCTACATCGCCGAGCGCATTTGCGGTATCTGCGCCGTGGGCCACAGCTGTGGCTATGCCAGCGCCTGCGAGCGCATGCTCGACATCGAGGTGCCCGGCCGCGTGCAGTATATCCGCACCATTTTGCACGAGCTTTCGCGCATCCACTCGCACCTGCTGTGGCTGGGCCTGCTCGCCGATGCCTTTGGCTTCGAGGCGCTCTTCTATCGTTCGTGGACCCTGCGCGAGCAGATTCTCAAGATCTTTGAGAGCACTTGCGGCGGTCGCGTGATTCTGTCGATTAACGAGATTGGCGGCCTTAAGCACGACATTGAGGACTCCGAGCTGGCGGGTATTGTCCAGACGCTCGACGCCATGCGCCCCGACTACGAGGCCCTGGTGCATACGTTTTTGGACGACAACAGCTGCGGCGAGCGCCTGCATGGCGTGGGCGTGATCAGCAAGAAGGACGCGCTGGAGCTTTCGATGGTCGGCCCGTTCGGTCGCGCCTCGGGCGTGGGCTACGACGTGCGCATGTTCGGCGACGGTGCCTATGCGGATCTGGCCGCGTTTGAGCCTATCGTTGCTACCGACGGCGACAGCTATGCCCGCTGCCAGGTGCGTTGTGCCGAGGTTACGCAGGCCATGGACATCATTAAGGAGCTTGTGGGCAAGATTCCGCACGACGGGATCGGCGGGCGCACCAAGCTTACGCCGGCCGACGGCGCACGCGGCGAGGTTGTGATTGAGCAGCCGCGCGGCGAGGCGTATTACTATGTGCGCGGTAACGGCACCAAGAACCTGGACCGTTTCCGCGTACGCACGCCAACGTCACAAAACCTGGCGGGTCTGACGCATGCGCTGCAGGGCGTGCTCCTTGCCAACGTGCCCATGATTATCCTGACCATCGACCCCTGCATTAGCTGCACGGAAAGGTAGGCACGGCATGAGTTTACTGACATTTGCCAAGACGGCCTTGGGCTCTATGGTCAAGCAGCCGGTAACGGTGTGCTATCCGCAGGAGAAGCTGACGGCGCCCGAGCGCTTGCGCGGGCACATCGTTAACGACATGGACGTGTGCATTTGCTGCGGGATGTGCGCGCGTCGCTGCCCGGCGGGCGCGCTCGCGGTCGATCGCAAGGGAGGAACGTGGTCGATTGACCCGTATGCCTGCGTGGTATGCGGCGAGTGCATCGAGAGCTGCCCCAAACACTGCCTGACTATGGACACCGCCCGCACTCCAGTCGCGGCGGACAAGACTCCCACGGTAGAAACCAAACCGGAATAGCGCTGGGATGGGGCCGGTGGGGCAAAAATGCCCCACCGGCCCCGCGCGAACGCGCGGTTGGGCCGCCACGAACAAAACTATGCCGGATTACTACGATAAATCGCCTGCCCCCAACCACGCCGCATTTGGCAAAATCAAAACCGCAGGTAGACGGCTTGCAGTTTTGCGAAAAAGTCACGCGTGGTCGGGGATCTCATTTTTATCGTAGTAAACCGGCATAGTTTTGAAATGTCACCATATCCGTAACAGCCCTTGATCTCCCGTGGACGGAGGAAAACGGATCATTTTGGCCCTGCGAGGGCCGCCACGTGACCCGTCAGCCACAAAATGGGCCCATCTACTATGTTCAGGCGGCAACCCCCGACCACGACAAATACTGCGAAAAGAAAACCGCAGGTAAAACGCTTGCCGTTTTTCACGAAACGCGGTTATGGTCGGTGGTA
>USDH01000032.1 GCA_900553415.1 uncultured Collinsella sp.
TGCGCGCGGGGGAGGCGCCGCCCGGGGCAACCGTGACATTCCTCCCGCGCGGCAAAGCGGCGTCAATCGCTCGCGCGAGCGGGGGTTTCGCCTCCGCCCCCCTCGCATTCGTGACAAAGCTCACTGGCGCGCGCCGCCGGCTCCTGCGATGATGCAATCGTACCGGGCCGCAAGCAACAGAAGGGCCGCCTCATGACAGACATCGTCCATGTCGAAAACCTCGTCAAGCGCTACGATGACCTTATCGCGCTCGACCACTTTAACCTGCATATCGCCCCCGGCGAGATCTTTGGCCTGCTGGGCCCCAACGGCTCGGGCAAAACCACGTCCATCAACTGTATTCTGCAGCTGCTTGCCTACGACAAAGGCACCATCGAGCTGTTCGGCGAGCCCATGACGCCCGCCCGCTACGACCTCAAGCGCCGCATCGGCGTGGTGCCGCAACAGGTGGCGGTGTTCGATGAGCTCACCGTGCGCGAGAACATCGACTATTTCTGCAGTCTCTACGTCAACGACCGCAAACGCCGCCGCGCGCTGGTGGACGAGGCGATTGACTTTGTCGGCCTGGGCGACTTTACCAAGTTCCGTCCCGGCAAGCTCTCGGGCGGCCTGGCGCGTCGCCTCAACATCGCCTGCGGCATCGCGCACAAGCCCGAGCTCATCTTCTTTGACGAGCCCACGGTGGCGGTCGACCCGCAGAGCCGAAACGCCATCCTGGAGGGCATCTGCCGCTTGCGCGACGAAGGCGCCACGGTGGTGTATACCAGCCATTACATGGAGGAAGTCGAGCAGATCTGCAGCCGCATCATGATCATGGACGGCGGGCGCGTGCTGGCGCAGGGCACCAACGACGAGCTCAAGCGCATGATTCAGATGGGCGAGAAGATTGTAATCGAGGTCGGCGAGGTTCCGAGCGCGGCGCTCGGTGCCGTCGCGAGCCTGCCGCATGTCCTGGACCTGTCGGCGACGGCGGGCCAGCTCACGTTTTCGTGCGAGGCGAGCCCGCATAACCTGACGGACATTCTCGATGCGCTGCGTTCGCATGACGTGGCGCTCGGCCGCATTTATTCCGAACCGCCGACCCTCAACGACGTGTTCCTCGAGATCACCGGCCGCGAGCTGCGCGACTAGGGGGCGGCCATGTTCAACACCATCATCACCACGCTCAAGACGCTATTGCGTCGACCGAGTACATGGGTCTGGGGCGCGATCTTTCCCATTGCGCTTTCAACGATGTTCATGTTTATGTTTGCGAACCTCAGCTCCGACGGCAAGATCGACCCGGTGCCGGTAGCCGTTGTCGCTGACGAAGCCTGGGGCGCTTCGTCCTTTAAGGACGTGGCGACCTCGCTTGCCGAGGAGGGCGACGATCAACTGCTCGATGTGAGCGAGTACGAAGACTTGGCTGCCGCGCGCAAAGCGCTCAAGTCCGGCGAGGTCGCGGGCATCTACACGGTCGATGCCGCGGGCACGCCCAAGCTCACACTGCTTTCGAGCTATGACAGCTCGCGTGCCTCGTCGGTGCTCACCGACCGCAGCATCCTTGAGACGGTGGCAAGCTCGTATACACAAAATGCCGAGCTCATGTCCCAGATTGCCCAGGACAACCCGGCGGCGCTCGCCGACCCCGAGGCGGTTGCGCGCGCCCTGTCGCTCGAGGGCGGCACCCGCCGTGTGAGCCTGACACGCACCACGCCCGATGGCACGGTCATCTACTATTACGCGCTTTTTGGCCTGGTCGCGATGATGTCTGCCGAGTTTGCCGCCTTGAGCGTCGTCGACCTGCAGCCCAATCTGTCGGGCCTTGGCGCGCGCCGCTGCGTGGGCGGCCTTTCCAAGACGGCGTCGCTGGCTGGCATCTTTGTGGGCTCGTGGCTGGTCTCCTTTGCCTCGATGGCGATTGCGATTGGCTACGTGCGCCTGGTCGTGGGCATCGACTTTGGCGGGCGCGAGGGACTGTGTTTGGTGGGCGCCGCCGCTTCCGCGCTTGCCGCCACGGGCTTGGGGCTCTTTGTGGGCACGCTTCCCGTTAAGGGCGGCAAGGCGTCCAAGTCGGGCATCCTTACGGGCTTTGCTACCACGTGCGCCCTGTTCGCCGGCCTCTACGGCGAGCCGGCGATGGCGCTTGCCGACGACGTCGCCCGCGCCTGCCCGGCCGAGTGCTGGCTCAACCCCGTCAAGCTCATCTGCGACATGTTCAACCGCCTGTATTTCTTTGAGGACCTGGGGCCCTTCGCCGTCCGCGCCGGCGCGCTCGTCCTGATGGCCCTGGTGTTTGTCGCCGCCGCTACGCTGATCTTTGGAAGGAGCCGCTATGAGCACCTTTAAGACCGCGCTTCGCATGGCGCTGGCGCACCCGCTCTATCTGCTCATCTACACGGTGTTCATTTCGCTGATGGGCGTGTTCATTGCTGCCTCGGTGAGCTGGAACTCGTCGCAGCTTACCGAGTACAAGCCCTACGACACCAACGTGATTGTGGTCGACCGCGACAATAGCGACCTTTCGCGGGCGCTTACCAAGCATCTGAGCTCACGCTTTGACCTGGTCACGGGCGTTGGTGACGACACGTACGACCTTGCGGATGCGCTCGCCAAGAGCAACAGCGCCAAGGGCAGCGCCGACTGCGTATTCTTTATCCCGGAGGGGTTTGAGGGCGACCTCGTTGCAGCCGCCCGTGCGGGGGAGTCCCTGCCCAAGCTCGATGTGACCTACGGCTCCGGCACCATGGCGGCGGCGCTTTCGTCTGCCGAGGCCTCGCGCTGGATCTCGCTCGCGGGCGCTGCGGCCGCACTTGAGCCCACTGCCTCCAACGGTGACGTTGCCAAGGCTGCCGAACATGCTGCTGCCGAGCGTGCCGAGGTCGAGATCGAGCAGGTCAAGGTCGACTCGACTGCCGCCGCCACGCTCGAGTCGTATTTCAACTTCGGTGCGTACGCGATTATCTCGTCGGTCATCGTGTCGGTGGGGTTGGTGTTCTCGGGCATGAACGAGCCTGAGCGCGTGCGTCGTATGGATGCCGGTCCAATCTCCGAGCGCCGGCGCTCGCTTGCCGTGTTTGCAGCCGCCGCCGTGATCACCGTCTGCATCTGGTTTGTGTCGAGCATGATGGGCGTCGTGGGCTTTGCCGGCGCGGTCGCCGAGGTCGGCGCGGGCCGTGTGTGCTTGGCACTGGCAGCGACGTTTGCCCTGGCGTGCACGCCGCTGGCCGTTGGCTTTGCGCTGTCGAGCCTGGGTGCGCGCGAGGAGCTGCTCAACGGTGTGGGCAATCTGCTCGGCATGCTCATGACGTTTTTGGGCGGCGCTTGGATGCCGCTGTCGCTGATGGGCTCGGCTGTGCAGACGGCGGCGCACTTTGTGCCGACGTATTGGGTGAACGACGCGATTGGCAAGGCGCTCGCTTCGGATCTGACGTCCACCGTGTTGGGCGACATCGCCTGCGACCTGGGCGTAACGGCACTCTTTGCCGTGGCCATCGCCGCCGCAGGCCTCGCCCTCGCACGCACCAAATCCCACGCCTAGCCACCTAGTCATTTAAGAACGTCCCCAATGACTGGTCTGAAATAAATCCCCGGCCTCGCCCCAAAATAGTTCGCTAAGGTTTACTATTACGCTCATAAAGTAGTACGAGGCTAACAATGGGGGATACCATGGCAACGCAGAAAGCCTACGTTCAGGTTAAGGGTCTCAAAAAGCACTACGGCGACGGTGATGCACGCCTAACGGTGCTCGATGGCATCGACACGTCCATCAACCGCGGCGAGATCTGCGTCATGCTGGGGCCCTCGGGCTCGGGCAAGTCGACCTTTCTCAACCTGATCGGCGGCCTGGAGGATGCCGACGGCGGCTCCATCATGGTGGACGGCTGCGATCTCACGGTGCTCAAGCCTGCCGACCTGGGCGAGTACCGCCGCCGCGAGCTGGGTTTTGTCTTCCAGTTCTACAACCTGGTGCCCGACCTTACCATCAAGGAAAACATCGAGGTCACGGCGCACCTATCCAAAAGCCCGCTCGACGTCGACGATCTGCTGCGTTCGCTGGGCCTCTACGAACACCGCAACAAGTTCCCGCGCCAGGTCTCGGGCGGCCAGCAGCAGCGCTGCGCCATCGGTCGTGCGCTCGTCAAAAATCCGGGCCTGTTGCTGTGCGACGAGCCCACGGGCGCGCTCGACTATAAGACGTCCAAGGAAATCTTGCAGCTCATGGAGGATGTCAATCACGAGTACGGCTGCACCATCATCATTGTCACCCACAATGCCGCCATCGCGCGCATGGCCAACCGCGTGCTGCGCCTGCGCGACGGCCGCATTGTCGAGGACGAGCTCAACGCCGAGCCCGTGCCCGCCGCCGAGCTCGATTGGTAGGTGACGCCATGACACCTCTCGCAAAACGTCTCCCGCGCGAGTTGCGCCGCAATATCGGCAAGTACCTGGGCATCTTTTTGCTTATGTGCGGAAGCATCGCCCTCACGTCGGGCTTTTTGCTCGCGGCGCATTCCATCGGCTGCCTTATCGACGACATGCGCGATGCGTACACGATTGAGGACGGCCGCGTGACCACCTCCTTCGAGGCCACCAAAGATCAGCTCAAGGCGGCCGAGGATGCAGCCGGCGGCGTCGGCGGCGTTACGCTCTACAAGAACTTCTCTATCGACGCCATCATCAAAAAGGCGGCTGGCGACGACGGCACCAAGCGCACCCTGCGTACCTATGCGCACCGCACCAAGGTCGACATCGCGTCCTACTGTGAGGGCAAGGAGCCCAAGACGGACGATGAGGTGGCCATCGACCGTGTCTTCGCCACCAACAACGACCTCGCCGTGGGCGATAAAGTCGAGCTCGAGGGTCGCGCCTACACCATCTGCGGCATCATGACCCAGCCCGATAGCCAGGCGCTGTTCCTCAACAATTCGGACTTTACGGTGAACACCATCACCTATGGTGTGGCCGAGGTCACCGACGCCGGCTTTGCCGCGCTCGAGGATGCCGGCGGCGCGCCTGCCTACACCTACTCCTTCACCTTCACCGATCGCGATCTCTCCACCGCAGACCGCATCGACGCCGAGCAAGATATGGTCGAGGCGCTGACCGATGCCGATGCGCGCGTCGACGATCTTATCGATGCCGATTCCAACCAGGGCATTGGCTATGCGCGCGATGACGTGGACGGCGATTCAATGATGTGGATGACGCTGCTCAACATCATCATTGTGATCATGGCGTTCGTCTTTGTGGTCCTTACCGACGCCACCATCGAGGAGGAGAGCGCCATTATCGGCACGCTGCTCGCCAGCGGCTATCGTCGACGCGAAATCGTGCTGCACTACCTTGCGCTTCCCGCTATCGTGGGCGTGGTCGCGGCGCTTTTGGGCACTGCGCTCGGCGTTGTGTTCTTTACCGAGCCCATGCGCAGCCTCTATTACGGTTCGTATAGCCTGCCGCCCTTCCAGGTGTACTGGAGCTGGGAGATCTTTGTGAAGTGCGCCGTGGTTCCCGCCGCCGCGCTCATCCTCATCACGCTGGTGGGCCTGCTTCACAAGATGGGCAAGACGCCGTTGCAGTTCCTTCGTCACGAGGCGAGCGGCAAATCGGGCACCAAGCGCGGCTTGCAGCTGCCGGAGCGCATGGGTTTTGTCTCGCGCTTCCGCCTGCGCATCTTCCTGCGCAACCTGGGCAACTTCGCCACGCTCTTCGTGGGCATTGCGTTTGCCTCGCTGCTGCTGCTCTTTGGCCTGGCGATTCTGCCCACGATGACGCACTACGCAGACAACCTCGAGACAGGCCTGGTCGCCGAGCACCAGTACACGCTCAAGGCGCCGCTGGAGCTCGAGGGCGCTGCCGAGGAGCGCGAGCAGTGGTCGGCACTCGAGCGCTTGCAGTCGGTTGACGGCGCGCTGCTTTCCGCCGCTCAGGATGCCGATGACGAGCTTGACGACGCGGCCGATGCGGCGCAGGCGGCGACCGATGCCGCGACCGCATCTCCGTCTGCCGAGAGCCTGACCGCAGTGCAGGACGCGCTCGCCAAGGTTCAGGAAAAGAAGGATGCGCTTTATGCGCGCCTCGATGACCTTGCCGATGCCCTTGGCTGCAACCGCGACGAGGCTATCGACCTGATCGATAAGGCCTCTAAGATCGACACTGACAACGATGACATTCACCCGGTCAATACGACCGACAACGGCGCGGGCGCAATCGCGCAGGCCGAGAAATATGCCGTTTACCAGCTGCAATACGACCGCGGCGATGGTAATGGCGAGGAGACGATTTCCGTCTACGGCGTCTCGGCAAACTCGCGCTACTGGAAGGACCTCAACGTCGGCGATGGTCGTGTCGTCTTTGGCGGCGGCCTGCTCGACAAGTTTGGCTGGAGCGAGGGCCAGAAGGTTGAGCTCCGCGACAAGTACGAGGCTCAGAATTATTCCCTTGAGTACGCTGGTAAGGACTGCACCTGGGGCTCAAAGTCGGACATGAATATCTATATGAGCATCGACGACTTTAACGAGCTGTTCGGCAACGATGCTGCCTACTTCAACGGCTATGTGAGCGATGAGAAGCTCGACCTCGATGCGCGCTACTTTGCCGGCGACACCACGCCCGACGACATGCGTGCCGTGGGCGACCAGTTCATCGGCATGATGAGCAAAATGATCGGCATGATGGTCGGGCTCGCGGTGTTTATCTTCCTGCTGTTTATGTACCTGCTGACCAAGGCGGTGATCGACCACAGCGCCCGTTCGATCAGCTACATGAAAGTCTTTGGCTATCGCGATAGCGAGATTTCGCATCTGTACATCCGCTCGATCACGTTGTGCGTGGCGGCGTCACTCGTGCTGAGCCTGCCCGTGATCATTGGCTCGCTGACCGCGATTTTCCGCTCGATGCTGCTCGCCTACAACGGCAATATCGAGATCTACGTGCCCGCTTGGTCCATGGCGGCGTGCGTGGGCATTGGCTTTGTGACCTACCTGGTCGTGGCGCTGCTGCACACGCGCTCCATCAAGCGCGTCAGCCTGGCCGAAGCTCTCAAAGTGCAGGAGTAGTCATCGGGGACGTTCTTAAATGACTAGTCATTGGGGACAGTCTTTGCCGATTCGCCGGCTCGCCGGCCTGGATTGTCCCTGGCGGCACTCATTTAAGTCTGTCCCCAATGAGTGCCCAACGACTAGGTGTTGCGCTTGACTTTGACCCTACTTCAGCGGGTACCATCCTCTTATGTCTGTAACGCCATATAGACCGAGGGGATATATCTATGACCGCAACTGCACCCGCAGCACCCGCTAAGGTGTACTTCACCAACCTGCGCACGCATGCTCGCGAGAGCCAGCTCGACAAACTCAAGCGCCTCATCCGTCGCGCCGGTATCGAGCAGATCGACTTTGAGAACAAGTTCGTCGCCATCAAGATTCACTTTGGCGAGTTGGGCAACCTGAGCTTTTTGCGCCCTAACTACGCCCGCGCCGTCGCGGATGTCGTGAAGGAGCTGGGCGGCAAGCCCTTCCTTACCGACTGCAATACGCTCTATGTCGGTAGCCGCAAAAACGCGCTCGAGCACATCGATACTGCCTACCAGAACGGCTTTACCCCGTATGCCACGGGTTGCCAGATCATCATCGCCGACGGCCTCAAGGGCACCGACGAGGCGCTCGTCCCGGTCGAGGGCGGAGAGTACGTGCACGAGGCTAAGATCGGCCAGGCGCTCATGGATGCCGATATCGTGATTAGCCTCACCCACTTTAAGGGCCATGAGCAGGCCGGCTTTGGCGGCGCCATGAAGAACCTGGGTATGGGAGGCGGCAGCCGTGCCGGCAAGATGGAGCAGCATGCCGCCGGCAAGCCGAACGTCGCGACCGAGCACTGCATTGGCTGCCGTGCCTGTGAAAAGATCTGCGCGCACAACGCTATCTCGTTTGACGACACCCGCGAGCGCGAGCTTGCCAACGGCAACACCCGCACGGTCCACGTGGCTGCCATCGACCACGATCGCTGTGTGGGCTGCGGCCGCTGCATCGGCGTGTGCAACCAGGACGCCATCAAGCCCGGCTATGACGCTGCGGCCGACGTGCTCAACTACAAGATTGCCGAGTACACCAAGGCCGTTGTCGACGGTCGCCCGAGCTTCCATATCTCACTGGCTATGGATATCAGTCCCAACTGCGACTGCCACCCCGAAAACGACACGCCTATCGTTAACGATATCGGCATGTTCGCGAGCTTCGACCCGGTCGCTATCGATCAGGCCTGCGCCGATGCCGTCATGGCATCCGAGCCGCTGCCCAACACCGAACTCACCGATAGCGCGGCCAAGATGGAGCATAACCACGAGCATCTGGAGGGCGAGCAGGCCAAGGACCCCTTCTGCATCACGCATCCCGACACCGACTGGCGCGCGTGCATCGCGCATGCCGAAAAGATCGGCCTGGGCACGAGCAAGTATGAGCTCATCGAGGTCAAGTAGCACCTGTCTATTGGACATATCAAGCGCTTTTGTAGCGCAACGTTAGCAAAAGCCGCCCGTGAGCACAGCGCTTGCGGGCGGCTTTCCGGAAGTATGCGGCAAATTTCGAGACCGCCGAGCACACGACATTTTTTGGCAACAAACCCCTGATAAATTGTTGGTAAAACTGCGGTCTGGTCGGCAGTTCCAGATTTTGCCGCATACTTCCGAAAATAGGGGGTTAGATAAATCCCCAGACGCCGCTTTTTCCCTAAAAATTCCTATCGAGGAAGTCGTCGACCGTATTCCAGTAGAGCTCGGGGTCGACTTGCGCGCTCTTGGCGTGGGTGGCGCCGTGGATAGTGAGCTTCTGTTTAACCTTGCTGGCGCACGCCTCGTAGTTTTGGTCGAGCATACTGTACGGCACAAAGGTGTCCTGGTCGCCGTGGATAAACAGCATGGGAACCGTCGCGTGTTTGAGTTGCTCCACACTGCTTGCCTTATGAAAGTCGTAGCCTGCGCGCACGTTGCACACTAAGTTTGCTACATCGAGCAAGGGAAAGCTGGGCAGGCCGAACACGTCCTTGAGCTGCAGGGAAAACTCGTCCCAAACACTCGTATAACCGCAGTCCTCGATAATGCATTTCACATTTGCGGGCAGAGATTCCCCCGCGACATTCATGGCCGTCGCCGCGCCCATCGACTCGCCAAAGACCAGGATGCGCGCCTCGGGGTCAGCCTGAACGATTCGCTCGATCCATGCGACGATGTCGAGGCGCTCGGGCCAGCCCATGCCGATATAGTCGCCGCCGGAGCGCTCGTGGGCACGGGCGGCGGGTGCGAGTACGTTCATGCCGCGGTCGTGGAAGCGCTTGACGTATCGGGCCATACCGATGGGCTCATCGGTGTATCCGTGTAGGCAGATAGCGTAATTGTGCGTGCTCTCTGGGGCGGCAAAATACCAGGCGGCAAGTTCGGTTCCGTCATCTGCGGTGAGGCTGCTACTCTCGCGATGCTCTTTGAACCACGCCCACGCCTCGACCTTCTCGGCATCCACCTGCTCCTCCTCTTTGGTGTCCTTGCCGTCCTGCATCATCTTCATGGTGTACGGCGCTTGGGGGTTCAGGGCAAAGTCAAACAAAAAGTTGCCGGCAAATCCGAGCAACGTGACAACGAGCACCAGCGCAACGACGCCGGCTATCTTGAGCTTTCGATGGGAACGTGCGTTTTGAGACATAAGAAGCTTTCCTATAAGATGTTAATACATCAACATTTAATGCAAGCGCATTATGGACGTTCGCCGTTGATGCGTCAACAGGCAAAGAATGGGTAAACAAAGGGTCACGTATGGTGCAAATTTCGCACGTACCTAGACGCTTTGATATAGTGTTGAGAACTCTTTTATGTTGGAGGATGTAACCGGCATGTCCGATTCGAGCGACAGTTCCAAGCCGCGACCCAAGGCCGCGGCCGTTCCGCACTACACGGTGGGCGAGGAGATTATGAACTCCGTCACCCATGGTGTCGGCTGCCTGCTGGGTATCGCGGGCCTGGTGCTCCTGATCGTATTCGCTGCCCTGCGCGGCGGGGGCCCGGCCCACATGGCCGCGGCAATTGTCTATGGCGTCAGCATTATCCTCGAATACCTAGCCTCCACGCTCTATCACGCGATTCAGCCCGCGCGCGCCAAGCGCGTGTTTCGCATCATCGACCACAGCTGCATCTACCTGCTCATAGCCGGCAGCTATACGCCGTTTTGCCTCATCACGCTCGCAAACGACGGCGGCGCTGTGCTGTTCTTTGCCGTATGGGCCATCGCTATCATCGGCATCGCCCTCGAGTGCTTCCTACGCGAGCGTCAACCGCACTGGGTAAGCGGTCTGGTCTACCTGCTGATGGGCTGGCTCGTTGTCTTTAAGCTGCCCGAGCTCGTGTCACTGCTCAACCCCGTGGCACTTGCCCTGCTCGCCGTCGGCGGCGTGTGCTACACCGCGGGCGTGCCGTTCTATATCGCCAAAAACGTGCGCTACCTGCACAGCGTGTTCCACCTGTGGGTGCTCGCCGGCAGTATCTTCCAGTTCATGGCGGTGATCCTCTTCGTAATCTAGCGATCGCGCCTGCGCCCGCGGGCCCGTCCGGGCGCCCGCCGGGTGCAACTGCCCTATCCGCCATCAACGTTTTGACCTGACGTCCCGAATCTTGGAGGTTCGAGAAACTCCCGATGGACATAACCATCTCCCTTATCACCACCCTCGTTTTGACCCTCATCAACGGCTACTTCTCTATGTCCGAGATGGCGCTCACCACGGCCAAGCGCGCCGTGCTGGAGCACGAGGCCGAGGAAGGCGACAAGCGCGCCGAGCGTGCCATTAAGCTGGCTGCCGACTCCGACCAGCTGCTCGCCACCATCCAGGTCGCCATCACGCTCGTGGGCTTCGCCTCGTCCGCCGTCGCCTCGACGAGTCTGTCCGACCCGCTCGCCACGTGGCTCATGAGCTTTGGCATCGCGCCGCTCTCCGCCATCGCGCGCGGCCTGGCGCCGGTCATCATCACCGTCGCGGTCGCCTTCGTGTCCATCGTGATCGGCGAGCTCGTCCCCAAGCGCATCGGCCTGGCCAACGCCGAGGGCGTGTCCAAGCAGGTCGTGGGACCGTTGTCGTTTTTCCAAAAGATTGCCCGTCCGCTCGTGTGGTTGACCGGCGCTTGCTCCGATGGCCTGGCCCGCATCCTGCGCATCAAGAGCGCCGACGACCGCCAGAACGTCTCGGAGGAAGAGATCAAGTACATGGTCTCGGAGCAGGACGACCTGCTCGACGAGGAAAAGCGCATGATCCACGAGATCTTTGACCTGGGCGACACCGTTGCCCGCGAGGTCATGGTGCCGCGCGTGGACACCACCATGTGCGAGGACGATGAGACGGTCGCCGACGTGCTGTCCACCATGCGCCAGACCGGCTTTAGCCGCATCCCCGTCTATCACGAGGATCCCGACAACGTCGCCGGCATCGCGCACATCAAGGACCTGATTCAGCCCGCGCTCGACGGCAAGGGCGACCAGCCCATCGCCGGCTTTTTGCGCGACGCCACCTTTGTGCCCGACACCAAGGACATCCTGCCGCTGCTGTCCGAGATGCAGACCTCGCACGACCAGATCGTGGTCGTCGTGGATGAGTACGGCGGCACGGCCGGCATCATCACCATCGAGGACATCGTCGAGGAGATCGTCGGTGAGATCGAGGACGAGTTCGACCCCGACAACAAGTATCTCACGCGCCTCTCGCGCCGCGAGTGGCTCGTCGATGGGCGTTTTTCGTGCGATGACGCGATTGAGCTTGGTTGGCCGCTCGAGGAAAGCGATGATTATGAGACCATCGCCGGCTGGATTTTGGAGCTTTGCGACTCGGTGCCCGACATCGGAGAGGTGTTTGAGGTCGCGGGGTACAAGTTTAAAGTGCAGTCGATGCGTGGCCAGCGCATCTCGCTCATTCGCGTGATCGCTCCGGCCGAAACCGATAAGAAGGATTCCGAGTCTTTGGCAGAGAAGCCGGCGGCGTCGG
>USDH01000033.1 GCA_900553415.1 uncultured Collinsella sp.
TCGATCAGCGATATCTACATGACGAACCTCACGAACGGGAAGTTCACGGTCATGGAGCTCGTCGCGTGCAGCGACCTGATGGTGGAACGTATGAACGCCAGCGCCGCGAAGTTCGGGAACAAGGCCATGAGCCTTGACGAGATCTGCGCGGACCCGGAGATCGAGATGGTCATCTGCCTGACCACGCCCGCAGCCCACTATCCCATCATCAAGCAGGCGCTGCTGGCGGGCAAGCACGTGTTCTCGGAGAAGATGATCGCCGTCGACCTCTGGCAGGGCAAGGAGCTGGTGCAGATCGCGAACGAGAAGGGGCTGCATCTGGGCGTCGCGCCCGATACCTTCCTCGGCGCATCCGTGCAGACGGCCAAGTACATCGTGGACAAGGGCCTGATCGGCAAGCCCCTGAGCTGCCGCGCGTCCATCTCCCGCGATTACGGCATTTACGCCGAGTTCCTGACGCATCTGGCCAAGAAGGGCGCAGGCATCGGCTTCGACATGGGCGGCTACTACCTGACGGCGCTGGCCGCCATCCTCGGCCCGGTCCGGTCCGTCGCCGCGTTCACGGCGATGAATGACCCCGACCGCGTCAACACCCGCATCGGCGCGCCGGGCTTTGTGTTGGGCCTGGAGCCCAACAATGCTCGCGTGAAGGGGTCGTTCCTGACGAACGTGCTCAAGCGGGCACTACCGGCGTCGATTGCGGTCATTTTGGCCGCGGCGCTCGATATCTTTGTGGCGCGCGTGTTTGGCTTTAACCAGCTCACGCTGTCTACGATGTGCCTACTTACGTCGTGCGCGGCGAGCGTCAGCCTGATCTGGCGCATCTCGCAGCCTCTCACGCCCTTACGTGTGGTGCTCTTTGTGTTTGTAGTCGCCGGCATCTTGGTGGGCGTTATCGGATTCCCGGAGCTGCTGTCTATTGCCAACCTGTCGATGGGCCAGATGGTTATCTTGGCTGTCATCGTGGTCTTTACCTGCTCGGTTTTCTTTAAGCTCGCCACGATGATGGATTCGCTCAAGCCGCGTCGTCGTCATGCCGCAACTGGTTTTGGCCGCGGTGTGCGCGTCCGCCTGGGTCGCGGTGGCGGCAAGGTGAGCTCGACGGGTTCGACGGCCGAGCGTTTTGCCAAGCGCGTCGCCGCCGACATGGCGCAGCGCCGCGAAGATCGCACCGCTCGCGAGGCCGAGGCCCGCGCACTCGAGGGCGTGGCCCAGGCCCAGCCCAAGAAAAAGAAGCCCACGGGCGCCAAGCGCTCCCGCGTAACCAAGTCCGCCCAAGGCATCAAAGTCTCGATGCCAAGCAAAAAGAAGAAGTAGCTACGCGCCCTGGCGATGTTGAATTGGTGCCTTGCTGCTGTGGGGCCGTGGCGATGTTATGCTCTAACCTCGATTGTTTGAATTGCTTCGAAAAGAGGATGCCGTGATCTGCCCGCATTGCCTTAAGACTATCGAGGACGGCGCCTCGTTCTGCCCCTACTGCAACGCCTATGTGGGTCCGGGCGATGGCCCCGAGCACACCGAGTTCGTGTTCTGTGAGGGCTGCGGTGCCCGTCTTTCTCCGCATGATCGTACGTGCCCCAAATGCGGACGCCCCGCTCCGGGTATCCTCTCCGAGGACGCGGCCGCATCCGACTTGGCTGCGGGCCGCACGGCGGGTTTTCCGCGCCTAACGCAAGAGCAGATCGATACCGAGGTGCCGCATGCGCCGGCCTCTGCCGCTGCGGTGCTTTCGGACGCCGCCGATCCTAACGAGACCTGCGTGCTGCCGGCTTTCGATAAGGATTTCGGTATTCCCAAGGTCGATATTCCCACGCCCGTTTCCCTGCATGACGATGCTCAAAAACCCAAGCGCAAGGTGCATCCCGACGAGGACGCTTATCACAAGCACAAGCGTCATATCCCCAAGCCGCTCATCGTCATCGCGGTCCTTGCCGTCGTTTGCGGCGGTGCCTATTGGTTCGTGACGACCGATCCCATGGGTGTCATGCCTGGCTTCTACGACCAGTTTGGCCAAGCTGCACAAACCACCTTCCCTACGCGCCAAAAGGGCGAGGCGACTGAGGACGATACCAAGCAGGACGATTCTGCCGAGGTGGTCCAGGAAGAAACCGTGCTGACCGATGATCAGCTCTATACCAGGCTCGACGGTCTGTATCAGACCATCGTGTCCTACGCTGACGAGGACCAGATTGGCGAGGTCATCGATTCCTTTAACAATGGTTATCTCCGAACGCCGCTGTCCACCCGTCAGGAGCTGTCGCAGAGTGCCTACGCCCTGCGCGACCAGATCAAAAAGACGCAAGATGAGCTCAACAACCTGAAAGTACAGGACGATACGGTCTATGCGGACGACATCGCCCATTTAAAGCAGCTTGCCGAGTGGATGTATGAGCGCGTCGACGTGATCTGTCAGAGTTGGGACATCTCGCTGGCCATTCCCGATGGCGAGTCGATGAGTTCCCACCAAAGCGAGATCCTGGCGCCCATCGCGCAGGGCGGCAATAGCGCGCTTAATCAGTACGACGCCAATGTGGGTTCCTGGAAGCCGCAGCAGCGTTCCTAAAATTAGTTCGCCATAGTCGGCATAACCTACGTGCGCAATTGATGTAAGCGCATGCTTATTGCTACAATTCGTACAAATATGCTTTAAACGCACGAGGAAGGAACCACATGTTTGGTTTTAAGAAAGAGCTCTACACGCCCGAGTATCAGCTTGCCGGCGACGAGTGCGCCGTTATCGAGACGTCGAAGGGTACCATCAAGGTCAAGTTTGACGGCGAGGGCGCTCCCATTCATGTCGCGAACTTCTGCGAGCTTTCCACGATGGGTTTCTATGATGGCCTTAAGTTCCATCGCTATGTGCCCGGTTTTGTCATCCAGGGCGGCGACCCCAATACCCGCGACATGTCCGGCGCCGACGTCGCTGCCGGTCTTGAGGGCCCCGACGGCATGCCCGGTACCGGTGGCCCCGGCTACTGCATCAAGGGCGAGTTTGCCACCAATCCGCGCAACAGCCATGTCGATGGCGCCCTTGCCATGGCACGCTCCATGGACCCCGATTCCGCGGGTTCGCAGTTCTACTTCTGCCTGGGTGCCCAGCATAACCTCGATTCCGGTTACACCGTCTTTGGTACCACGGTCGAGGGTCTCGATGTGATTTCGCAGCTGCGTGCCGGCGACGAGATCGTCCATGTCGAGATCGTTCACGAGTAAAGGGGACTTCCTTGAATAGCCAGCTGATCCAACAGGGCCGCGCCGCTTACCGCGCGGGTGATTTTTCCGCTGCAGCCCAGATGCTTGGGGCGGCAAAGACTCCCGATGAGATTATGGGCGAGGCCGATCACCTTCGTGGCAACGCCTTGATGCACCTGGGCATGTATGCCGAGGCCGCCGAGGCCTATGCCGCCGCCCTCAACGACGGCACCTACGGCAAGCGCGGCGCGCTGCTCACCAACCGCGGCAAGGCGCTCGCCGCCGTGGGCGACTACACGACGGCCGCCCAGGCGTTCTCTGCTGCTACGCAGGATGCTTCCTATGCCACGCCGTTTAAGGCCTATCTGGGCCTGGGTAACGCGCTGTTCCAGTCGGGCGACTATGCCAACGCGGGTACTGCCTTCCGTCAGGCCGCCATCGACGGCGCCAATCCGGCTCCTGCCGCCGCACTCGGCGAGCTCGGTCGTTGCTTCATTAAGCTCGGCCGTCCGGCGGATGCCGTGGAGACCTACCGCACGGCTATCGACTTTGCCGGCCCCCGCGACGACACGCGTGCGCTCAACGCCGGCATGGGTCAGGCGCTTTCTGCCGCCGGCCGTTCCTCCGACGCACTCGACGCCTTTAACGCCGCCACTGCCGATGGCATCTACCAGCTCACCTCCGAGCAGGCCGACGAGCTTGCCCGCGTGCACGATTCGCTTGCCGCGCTGTCTGCCCAGACGGCTATGGCCACGGCTCCGGCGCCCGCGATGGACGCTCCTGCCGTCGATCCGCTCGATCCTACGGGCGCGACCGGTCAGTTTATGCCCGATCCCTCGGACACCGGCTTCTTTACGCTGTCCGAGTCCGAGATGGTCCAGCAGGACCGTCAGGACCGCAAGCAGGCCAAGGTTCGTCGTCGCCATCGCCACACGGGTCTCAAAGTCTTCATCGTGCTGCTTCTGCTCATTTTGATCGCCGCGGGCGGTCTGGGCTTTGCCTACACGCGCGGCTTTGGCTTCCCGTCTCAGGAGTCTGTCGTTACCGATCTGTTCCAGGCTGCCGGCGACGGTGACGCCGCAAAGGCCGAGTCTTGCCTGGCCTCGAGCCTGTCCGAGGACGCTAAGTCGATGATCATCTCCTCGATTCCGCAGGGTGCCACCGTGTCCGTCGAGGGCATGGATCAGTCCATGACCGAGACGACCGCTAAGGTGAAGGCATCGCTGTCCAAGGGCGGCGAGCAGGAGTACACCGTCAAATTCGTGCGCTCCGACAACCATATCGGCTGGGCCGTTTCTTCGCTCGATATGGATTTCTCGGCTGCTGACAACCAGTAGTGACCTTATGGGATTTAGCTTTGCCCGGCGCTTCACCGCAAGTGAGGTGCCGGGCTTGCGCTAGTATGATGAGCTAGTAGTTTTCCAGCAATCATCCAACACATCAGGAGTTGCGTTGTTTTCTTTGATGGATATGTTCTTCGGTAGCTATGCGGGCGATCTTGCCATCGACCTTGGCACCAATACGCTTGTCTCAGTGCGCGGCAAGGGCATCGTCATTCGTGAGCCCTCTGTAGTCGCCATCGACAAGAATGACGAGCGCATCCTGGCGGTCGGTATCGAGGCAAAGCGCATGCTCGGCCGTACACCTGGCAACATTGTGGCCGTTCGTCCCCTTAAGGACGGCGTCATCGCCGACTTTGACGTTACCGAGGCCATGCTTCGCTACTTTATCGACAAGGCGTCCGAGAAGCGCTATCCGTGGACTCCGCGTCCGCGTGTTGTCGTCTGCGTTCCCTCCGGCGTCACGTCGGTCGAGAAGCGCGCTGTCTTTGAGGCCACGATCCAGGCCGGTGCCCGCCAGGCCTATCTGATCGAAGAGCCTATGGCTGCCGCCATCGGCGCCGACCTGCCCGTCGAGGAGCCCACCGGCTCCATGGTCATCGACATCGGTGGCGGTACTACCGAGGTTGCCGTTATCGCTATGGGCGGCATCGTCGTTTCGCAGTCCATCCGTATTGCCGGCGACGAGTTCGACCAGGCTATCCTCACGCACGTTCGCGATGCCTACAACCTTGCCATCGGCGAGCGTACGGCAGAGGACATCAAGATCAAGGTCGGCTCCGCCGTGCCGCTCAAGGACGAGCTCGACGTCGAGGTCAACGGCCGCGACGTGATCACCGGTCTGCCCAAGACCGTGCGCATCGAGAGCGAGGAGATTCGTCGCGCACTCAACAAGCCGCTCGACGAGATGGCCAAGGCCGTTAAGGACGCCCTCGACGCTACGCCTCCCGATCTTGCCTCGGACCTTATGTACTACGGCATTTTGCTGACCGGTGGCGGCGCGCTGCTGCGCGGTCTCGACGTGCGCCTGCGCGATGAGACCGGCGTTTCGGTCAACGTTAGCCCCACGGCGCTTGATAACGTCGTTAACGGCTGTGCCCGTGTGCTCGAGGCCAATGCGTTTGATGGCGGCTTCGTCCAGACCAATGCTTAATTTCCAAAAGGTGGATTCCATTTGGCACGATCTTCGGGTTTCTCCACAAATCTGAATACCAAGCGACAATCAACGGGTATGCGCCCGTTGATTGTTTTCAGCCTGATTTCGGTGTTGCTGCTCACGTTTTACATCCGCGAGGGTGAGGCCGGGCCGATTCATGCCGTGCGCTCGGGTGTGACGACGATTACCTCGCCGGTGCGCTTTGTGGGCTCGGCTGTGGCGGCTCCCTTCAATGCGATCGGCAACGTGTTCTCTAACCTTACGGCGTCGCAGGACACGCTTGACGAGCTTAAGAAGCAAAATGAGGAGCTGACCTCTAAGGTCGCCGAGCTCTCCGAGGCCCAAAAGACTGCTGAGCGTCTGGAGGGGCTGGTCGGCCTGCAGTCGACCTACAACCTCAAATCGACCGCAGCTCGTATCGTTGGTGCCTCGGGCGATGCCTGGACTTCGACCGTAACCATCGACAAGGGTTCTGCCGACGGGCTTTCCATCAACATGCCTGTGACGAGTTCGGCAGGTGTTATCGGACAGATCATCGAAGTTTCGGCCAAGACATCGACCGTGCGCCTGATTGGCGACGAGAACTCGGGCGTGTCCGCTATGGTGCAGGACACGCGCGCCCAGGGCATGCTGCAGGGTCAGGCTGACGGCACGCTGCGTCTTGAGTACGTGAGCGTCGACTCCGACGTTAAAGTTGGCGACATCATCGTTACTTCTGGCATCGGTGGCGTGTTCCCCAAGGGCCTTCCGCTCGGCACCGTCTCGTCGGTTGAGAAATCGGCAAACGACGTTTACTACACCATTGTGGTGCGCGCCCAGACGACGGCCGAGAACAACGAGGAAGTGCTGGTCATTACCTCGCTGACCGACGAACAGTCGGCCTCGGATGAGGACGTGAACACGGCCAACAGCACGCCGCAGGGAACGTCGCGCGATGCTGCGACCAAGACGAAGGACGAGAGCCCGGATGACAGTTCCGACACGTCCGAGACGACCGATTCCGGCTCGAGCGAATAGGGGGCATGTCCATGGATCTACACGAGCAGGGGATGAGCTCCCGCACGTTTGTAATCGCCGCCATCGTGTGCGTGCTGCTGCAGGCAGGCCTCGCACCGCAGATCTCCATTGCGGGTGGTCGCGTCAACTTTATGATTATTCTTGTGTGCCTGAGTGTGTTCTCGGGCGACCCGACCCGTGCCGTCGTGTGCGGTTTTTGCAGCGGCTTGTTCTATGACCTGTCCGCTGCCGTGCCGGTGGGCGTTATGTCGCTCTTGCTGACCGTGGGTTCTTTTGCCCTGGTGCACAGCGCCGCCGGCCAGACGGGCGGTACCCCGAGTGCGCGCGGCATCACGGTGGGCACCTTCGCGCTCGTCATTAATGTGATTTACAGCATCATCTTGCTGTTTATGGGTTTGGAGACGAGCTTTGTCGTGGCGATCTTCGGCCATGCGCTGCCGTCTTCGATCCTGACGGGTCTGGTTGCTATTCCGTTTTTGATGTCCGGCGTCGTGCCGCAGTCCGGCTATGGATTCTCCGCACGTGGCGGACGCCAGACGGGCATGCGCTTTAAGCCCAAGACCCGCAAGCTCAAATAGGGGAGGCCCGTAGATGTCTTCCCAGTTGACGGTTATTATCGCCGGTATCGTGCTGGTTGTGGCCATCGTGGTCGCGCTGGTCATCATGCGTCGTGGCGATTCCCGATTTACCTACGATACGCAGCATGGAACGGCCCCGCGCGCCACCGAGGGCGAGGGCAATACCGCGGCGACCGCCTTTAAGGGCCGCTTCTCCATCCTCACCACGGGTGTGGGCGCGATGTTTGCGGCGCTTGCCGTTAAGCTGTGGGGCATGCAGATGGTCTCGTCGGACTATTACGAGAAGCAGGCTAATAGTAATCAGACTCGCACCGTTACCACACCCGCTGTGCGCGGTCGCATCCTCGACCGCAATGGCGTGGCGCTTGTCCAGAACCGTCCCTCACTTGCTGTCGTGGCCTACCGCGACCTTGCCGAGGATGAGGTTCTGGTTCGCCATCTTGCCAACGTGCTTGGAATGCCTTACGTGGCGGTCCTTCGCAATATTCAGGACAATACAGAGGGCGCTCAGAGCCTGCATACCATCGCGACGGACGTCCGTCGCTCCACGGTTGCCTATATCAAGGAACACGCCGGCGAGTTCCCGGGCGTCAAGATTGCCGAGCGTACTGAGCGTCAGTATCCATATGGCGAGACGGCATGCCATATCTTAGGCTATACCGGCACCATTACCTCCGAGCAGCTCGAGGCCCAGAATAAGAAAACCTCTGGCGATGATGATGCTTCTGCTGGCAAGATTACGTACCAGTCGGGCGATATCGTGGGCCAGGCGGGCGTTGAGAGCTACTACGAAAACCTGCTGCAGGGTATTCGTGGTGAGCAGACCGTCAAGGTCGATGCCTCGGGCAATGTGACTGGTCAGGCCGGCGCCGTGCCCGCGAAGGCCGGCTCCGACATTAAGCTCACGCTCGATCTTAAGATCCAACAGGCCTGTGAGACGGCGCTGGCGAGCGCCATCGAGCTTGCCAAGACCACTGGCTACAGCAATGCCGGCAACGGCGCTGTGGTGTGTCTCGATCCCAACAATGGCGAGATCCTGGGCATGGCGAGCGAGCCCAAGTTCGATCCGTCCGTCTTTATCGGCGGCGTCTCAAATGACGTGTGGACCGAGCTCAATGATGACAAGGGTTCGCACCCGCTGCTCAACCGCGCCATTAGCGGACAGTACATGTCGGCTTCGACCATCAAGCCGCTCTCGGCACTGGCCGGTCTTGAGTTTGGAACCTACACGTCGGGGCAGACGACCAACTGCACGGGCTATTGGACGGGTCTGGGCAAGTCGTGGGGCAAGTACTGCTGGCTGCATTCCGGCCACGGCACCATGACGCTGCAGTCGGGTATCGCCAACTCGTGCGACCCCGTCTTCTACGACATGGGCAAGGCGTTCTTTTATGACGAGAAACATTCCGAGGGCCTGCAGGAGGTCTTTCGTCGCTGGGGCCTAGGCAAGACCTGCGGTATCGATCTGCCGAGTGAGGGCGCGGGCCGTATTCCCGATGCCGAGTGGAAAGAGTCGTACTTCACCGACGCATCTGCCGAGGACCGCAAGTGGAATGCCGGCGATATGACCAACATTGCTATCGGCCAGGGCGACATCCTGGTGACGCCCCTGCAGATGGCGTGCGCCTATATGGGTCTTGCCAACGGCGGTAAACAGTACGTGCCTCACGTGTTTTTATCTGCCGTGTCGCGCGATGGCGACGGCGATGCCTATAAGTACAACGGCAAGGGCAAGAAGAAGCGCTTGGAGGCCAAGATCAACAGCGATTCGGATTTGGCTCTGGTTCGCAACGGCATGCACGACGTGATTTACACGGCATCGACGTCCCTGGCGGCTCACTTTGGCACCCTGACGCCGCAGGTATACGGCAAGTCGGGCACGGGCGAGAAAAGCGGCGAGGACGAATACGCGTGGTTCTGCGCCTATGCACCGGCCGATGACCCCAAGTATGTCATCGCTACTGTCCTGGAGCAGGGCGGCGGCGGCTCAGATACCGCGATGCATGTCGTGCGCGATGTACTCGGCGTGATTTATGACGAGCCCGATACCTCTTCGGCCTCGGGCGATTCTTCGGTTCGATAGGAGGTTGCGATGGATTTTTCTCCGGCGGATCTGTTCCGTTCAACCAAGACCGGCTCTCGCAGCAGCCTGGACCGCGTCAACAAGCAACTTTCGGCCTCGCGCGGCACGTTTCGCCAAAAGGTGCATATCGGCGTGCTCGTGGCTACTGTGGCGCTCGTTGCCTACGGTGCCATCATCATCTGGTCGGCTTCGCAGTTTAAGGCCGATGCCTCGTTCTCACGCCATCTGCTGGGAATTGGCATCGGAGCGGTGCTGGCGGTGCTGGTCTGGCGTACCGATCTGCGCGGTATTTCCAATTTCTCGACGGCGTTGCTCGTCATCGACCTGATCGTGATCCTCTCGCCCAAGATTCCGGGTCTGTCCTATACGGGCGGTCTGGGCATGACGGGCTGGATCAAGATTCCCGGTATCGGCTTGACATTCCAGCCGGTTGAGCTTGCCAAGCTCATCACCATCTTCTTTATTGCTACGCTTGGCTCGCAGTATAACGGTCGCATCGATACCGTTCGCGACTACGTCAAGCTCTGCGGCATGCTGTCCATTCCGTTTTTGGCCGTCGTTGCCATGGGCGACCTGGGATCGGGTCTGGTCGTACTGGTTTCTGGCGCTATCGTCATCTGTATGAGCGGTGCACGTCGCGAATGGGTGCTGTCGACCCTGGCCCTGCTCGTGGGCCTGGTGGCCCTCGTCCTGGCGCTCGATTCGGTCTTTGATTCGTTGCTCGGCCACGATGTGCTCATCAAGCAGTATCAGATGAACCGTCTGACGGTCTTTATCGACCCCGATAATGCCGATTCGGACGATGCCTACAACCTGCAGCAGTCGTTGATCGCGGTCGGCTCGGGCGGTTTCTTTGGTAAGGGCCTGGGGCATGCGACGCAGTCGGCCGGCGGCTTTCTGCCTGAGTTCCACACCGACTTCGTCTTCGCCTTCCTGTCCGAGACCTTTGGCTTTTGCGGTTCCTTTTTGCTCCTGTGCCTCTACGTGCTGCTGATCTTTTCGACGATTCGCGTCGCCTTTAAGTGTGAGTCGCTGTTCTTGCGCCTATCGTGCGTGGGCATCGTTGGCATGTGGGCGTTCCAGACCTTCGAAAACATCGGCATGTGCATCGGCATGATGCCGATTACCGGTATTCCGCTACCGTTTATTAGCTTCGGTTCGTCTTCGATGATGATTCAGCTGCTGACGGTGGGTATCGTACAATCCATATGGCGGCATCGTTCGGGCGCCGCGTAACCGCTGAAGGGGTTTGCTATGAAAATTCCCGTAGATAAGCTGACCCGCGCTTTTAAGATGGGCGCGTCCGTTAAGAAGGATTCCGATACGCCGGTGCGCGTCTCGGTCTATCTGGATTCGTCCGCCTCGCGCTTTCTGGCCGAGACGGTGCGTGACGCCTTTGTGCCGCAGACGACCTCGGGCATTGTGCGCGTCGAGCGTCTGGGGGAGGAGCGAATTGCTCCAAAGACCGATACCGATGTGGTGCTGGTGCTCTCGTGTGGTTCCGACCGCTTGGAGAGTGCCGTGCAGGAGCTCGTGATCGCCGGCGCGCCCGTGTGCGTGCTTGCCGAGTCTGCTGTGGAGGTGCCGTTTATCGAGGAGTCCACGCCTATGCTCGGCGTGGTAGCGGCAACCGATAAGACGTATCTGCTCGAGACGCTTGCCCGCTGGATTCTCGATCGCACCGACAAGGAAACGGCTTTTGCGGCGAACTTTGCCTTCATGCGCATCGCGGCGGCCAATCGCATCATCACCTCGTGCGCGCTTACCAATATGGCGACCGGTGCGCTGGTGTTTTTGCCGGGCGCCGATTATCCCGTTATGGCGCTGGCGCAGGTGGGCATGCTCTTTGAGCTCGCTGCCGTCTTTGGACGCGGCATTAAGCCTGAGCGCGGCTACGAGGTCGCGGGCGTGCTTGCCGGCGGTCTTGTAATCCGCGCGGTCACCCGTGCGCTCGTCAAGCAGACGCCACATATTGGGTTTGCCGTCAAGGCGCTTACTGCCGCCGCGGGCACCTATGGCATGGGCCGTGCGCTCGTTTCGCTCTACGAGCGCGATGTCGACTACAGCCGTGCCAACGAGGTAGTCACTGCCACATTCTCCCGCGTTCGCGATCTGGTGACCACGGTCGCGGGCGCTACCCGTCCTATGGCGTCCTACCAAGACGCATCCGATCTCGCAGCTTAGGGGTTTTCCGTTGCGCGTTGCATACCAAGACTGTTTTCATTTAATTGAGCCGCTGCTCGCCAAGGTCGAGAAACCGAGCCGCTATATCGATCACGAGTGGGGCACGCTTTCCAAGGCCGATGCCGACTACCGTTGCTGCCTGATCTATCCGGATGTGTACGAGGTCGGTCTGCCCAACCAGGGTATCGCCATCC
>USDH01000034.1 GCA_900553415.1 uncultured Collinsella sp.
CGTGCTCCTGGGCGAGGTTGTTGATGAGCTCCTGAATCAGAACGGTCTTGCCGACGCCGGCGCCGCCGAACAGGCCCGTCTTGCCGCCACGGATGTAGGGCTCGAGCAGGTCGACGGCCTTGATGCCGGTCTCGAAGATCTCGGTCTTGGTGGTGAGCTCGTCGAAACGGGGCGCTGCATGGTGGATGGGGTAGAACTCCTCCACCTCGGGCATGGGCTTGCCGTCGACGGGCTTGCCCATAACGTTCCAAATTCGGCCGAGCGTCTTGGGGCCAACGGGCATCTTCATGGGCTCACCGGTATCGGTGGCGATGAGGCCGCGCTGCAGGCCGTCGGTCGAGGACATGGCGACCGTGCGGACGACGCCGCCCGGAAGCTGGCTCTCGACCTCGAGGATCGTGCTCAGATGACCGATCGGGGTCTCGGCCTCGACCGTGAGCGCGTTGTAGATCGGGGGCACCGCGCCGTCAAACTTGACGTCGACGACAGGGCCGATGATTCGCACGATGCGACCATCACCGGCAGTCGTCTTCTTGGTGGCTTCCTCGACCGCAAGCTTTACGGTGTTATTAGCCATTACTGTTCCTCCAATGCTGAGGCTCCGCCGACGATCTCGTTGATCTCGGTCGTGATCGAAGCCTGACGCACGCGACTATACGTGCGGGTAAGGGTCGAGATGATCGCGGTGGCATTTTCCGTCGCGGAGTGCATGGCCTTGCGGCGTGCACCCTGCTCGGCAGCCGCCGAATCGATCAGGGCCTGGTAGATGACCGTCAGGATATAAGACGGCACAAGCTTGCCGAGAACATGCTCGGGAGAGGGCACGAACTCGAACGTGGACGAGATGCGCTTAGGGGCGTCGGTCTCGTTCTTACGCGGACCGTGGGCCATAGCGATCATCTCGGGGTCGAGCGGCAACAGATGCTCGACGCGAAGCTCCTGATCCACGCGGTTCTTTGCGTGGTGGTAGACAAGCTCGACACGGTCAAGCTCACCGGCACGATACGCATCGCAGATATGAGAGGAGATCATGCGGGCCTGATTGAAATCGGGCTCAGAGGAGTTGCCCTCAAAGTGCATGATGACGTTTGCGCGGTCGCGAAAATACGTGGCCGGTTTGCGCCCACACGCGATGATCTCGCACTCGATGCCGTCGTTCGCCCAAGAAGCGGCGAGCTTTTCGGCCGTGCGCTCCACCGTCGTATTGAAACCGCCGGCAAGGCCGCGGTCCGAGGCAATAACGACAATCAGGCCATGCTTGACGCTCTCATGCTTCTGCAGCATGGGATCGGTGCCCGAACAGGAGGCGTCGCCGGCGACCGTCAACATGACGTCGGTCAGCGCCTCCTTATAGGGCTCGGCCTGCTTGGAGCGATCGAGGGCACGACGGATCTTGGCCGTAGAGACCATCTCCATCGTGCGCGTGATCTGCTTGGTCGTGGTAACCGAGGAGATTCGCTTCTTAATGTCGCGAAGGTTGGCCATGGGGCTTAGTTCTCCTCTGATCCAGAAACATCCGAATGGTGCTTGGCCATGAACTGCTGCTTGAAGTCGCCGATGACGCGCAAGAGCTCAGCCTTGGTGTCATCATCGATCTTCTTGGCGCGAACCTTGTCGAGCAGCGAACCAAAGCCATTGTCCATGTACTCGATGAGCTCGGCACGGAAGGGCAGCACGTCGGCGATCTCCAGGTCATCCAGGAAGCCCTCGTTGCCAGCGAACAGCGTAACGATCTGCTCGCCAACCTCAAACGGCTTGTAACGCGGCTGCTTCAGGAGCTCGGTCATGCGAGCACCATGGGTCAGCTGCTTCTGAGTAGCCTCGTCGAGGTCGGAGCCGAACTGCGTAAAGCCAGCGAGCTCCTGATAGGAAGCGAGGTCCAGACGGAGGTTGCCGGCGACCTGCTTCATGGCCTTGGTCTGCGCATCGCCACCGACGCGGGACACGGAGATGCCCACGTCGACTGCCGGGCGCTGACCCTGGAAGAAGAGCTCGGACTGCAGGTAGATCTGACCATCGGTAATGGAAATGACGTTGGTCGGAATGTAGGCCGAGACGTCGCCATCCTGGGTCTCGATGATCGGCAGTGCCGTCATGGAGCCATAACCGTTCTTCTTGGACATCTTGACGGCACGCTCGAGCAGGCGAGAGTGCAGGTAGAAGATGTCGCCAGGATAGGCCTCGCGTCCGGGCGGACGATGCAGCGTCAGCGACATCTGACGGTAGGCCACAGCCTGCTTGGACAGGTCGTCGTAGATGACGAGCACGTGGCCGCCGGGGTTGGTCTCGCTGGCGGGCTTGCCGTCCTCGCCGTTGTACATGAAGAACTCGCCGATAGCGGCACCGGCCATAGGCGCGATGTACTGCATAGGGGCGGAATCGGCAGCGGTGGCCGAAACGATGATGGTGTAGTCGAGCGCACCGTGCTGAGCGAGGGTCTCGCGGATGTTGGCAACCGTGGAGGCCTTCTGGCCGATGGCGACATAGATGCAGACCATGCCCTTGCCGCGCTGGTTGAGGATAGCGTCGATGGCGATGGCGGTCTTGCCGGTCTGACGGTCACCGATGATGAGCTCGCGCTGACCGCGGCCAATAGGCACCATGGAGTCGATAGCGAGCAGACCGGTCTGAACCGGCTCGCACACCGGGGTACGGTCGATGACGCCGGGGGCCTTGAACTCGATGGGGCGACGGTGCGTAGCGACGATGTCGCCTAGGCCGTCGATGGGCTGGCCGAGCGGATTGACGACGCGGCCGAGCATGGCGCGGCTCACGGGGATATCCATAATGCGGCCAGTGGTGCGGCACTCGTCGCCTTCCTTGATGGAGTCGACGGCACCGAACAGAACGGCGCCGACCTCGTCACGGTCAAGGTTCTGGGCAAGGCCGAAGACGGTCTCACCGGTATCGGAGCTCTTGAACTCCAGAAGCTCGCCTGCCATGGCGCTCTTGAGGCCGGAGACGCGCGCGATGCCGTCGCCTACCTCGTCGACCGTTGAAACCTCATGCGTATCGACCGTCGCGGAGAGGCTCGTGAGCTGCTCCTGCAGTTTCTTGGCGATATCCTGGGCATTGAGGGTTTCGGACATTAGGCTTCACCTCCGTACGAATTAGCAGAGTTTGCGAGGGTCTCCTGCGCGATGCGCAGCTGCGTCTTGACGGAAATATCACGACGCTCGCCGCGGGCCTCGAGCACCAGGCCGCCCACGATAGACGGGTCGACCTGCTCGATAAGGAATACCTTGCGGCCGAAGTCCTGCTCGCATTTCTTAGTGATGGTTTGACGCAGCTCGTCGTCGAGCGGGATCGCCGTGGTGACGGTCACGCCCACTACATCCTCGTCTTCCTCGGCAACATACTTAAAGGCAGCTGCCACCTTGGGAAGAAGGTCGAGCTGGTCGCGCTTGGACATGGTGTCGAGCACGGCGATGATCTCGGGGCTGGCAGAAGCCAAGCGCTCGATCATCTCGAGGTCCTCGAACACATGGTTCTCGGCCTTAGCGGCTTCCAGAAGGGAGCGCGCGTAGGTCTCGAGCACCTTGTCCTGATAGCGGCTAGTCGGCATTCAGGCTACCTGCTTCCTGGATGTAGCGCTCGATGAGCTTCTTCTGCTCGGCATCGTCCTCGAGTGCCTCGCCCACGATCTTGGTGGCGACGGCAACGGACAGGTCGGCGATGGAGCTCGCGGCACCGGCGTAAATGGACTTGCGCTCGTCCTCGACGGTCGTATGGGCCTTGGCGATGATCTCCTCGGCCTCCTTGTGAGCAGCCTCGATGATACGGGCGCGCTCGGACTCGGCGTCCTTACGGGCCTCGAGGACGATGTCGGCAGCCTGACGGCGGGCGTCGGTGACGATCGAGTCGGACTCAGCGCGCTTGGCGATAGCCTCCTGCTTGGTCTTCTCGGCCTCGTCGAGGCTCTCCTCGATCTTCTTGCCGCGCTCCTCCATGGTTTTCATGATGCCCGGCAGGGCGACCTTGGCCAGCACGATCCAGATGATCAGGAAGGCGATAAGCGCCGGGATGAACTCCGCCATCTTAGGGATGAGGATGTCCGCACCGGCAGCGCCGTCCTCGGCGAACGCGGAAACCGGCATGAGCAGCGCGGCCGCGGACGCGGAGAGTGCGATCGCGCTCTTCTGGGATGAAAGATTCATACTTGACGCTCCGTGCTATTTAACGATCAGCG
This sequence comes from uncultured Collinsella sp., assembly GCA_900553415.1. GTDB lineage: Bacteria > Actinomycetota > Coriobacteriia > Coriobacteriales > Coriobacteriaceae > Collinsella. Next base: position 4,190 of record USDH01000034.1, read on the forward strand.
CGACAACGAAGCCGATCAGAGCCAGAGCCTCGCCGAAGGCGGAGCCCATGATGAAGACGGTGAACACGCGGCCCTGGACCTCAGGCTGACGGGCCATAGCACCCGTAGCACCCAGAGCAGACAGGCCGATAGCAAGACCAGCGCCGATAACACCGAGACCGTAACCGATAACTCCCACGATTCCTCCTTTGTCGTGCGTGTCTTATTTCACGCAGGATAACCTTTTTATAACTGCCGGGCTCCATGGGTACGGGCACCGGCGGTTTAACGAATTGCCTTACCTTTAAGGCGCGAACGGAAGACTACTCCTCCTCTGCGACCTCCTCCGCCTCGGAGACATACACGGCGGTAAGGACCGTGAAGACGTAAGCCTGGATAGCGCCGACCACAAGCTCGATCGCATAGATCAGGATGAGGATGGCAAGCCAGGCCAGCGAAGGCAGGGCGCCGACGGCGTGCGCCGCGGAAACCTGCTGAAGCAGCGGCTGCATGAACATGCTCGCCATGATGGCGAACGAGCCCATGACCACGTGTCCTGCGAACATGTTGCAGAACAGACGGACGGCGAGCGTGATGAGGCGCAGGAAGGTCGAGAAGAGCTCGACGACCCACACGAGCACGTTCATCGGGAAGCTCACGCCCTGCGGGGCGAGGCTCTTGATGTAGCCGATCACGCCGTGAGCCTTGCATCCGTAATAGATGAAGTACACGAAGGCGAAGATGGCGAGCGCGGCGGTGGAGCCGATTGCGCCGGTGCCGGGCTTCATTCCCGGGATCAGGCCGATCATGTTATTGATCAGGATGAACAGGAAAAGCGAGCACAGGAACGGGAAGTGCTTCTTCCAGTTCTCACCCACGACGCCCTTGCCGATATCGTTCTCGACGTACTCGATGATGTACTCGAAACCGTTGACGAAGAAGCCCTTGGGAACCAGGGTCTGCTTCTTCTTGAACACGGCCAGGACGATCAGGAGCACGATCGTGGAGACGATCAGCCAAAACGAGTACTGCGTGATGCCGCAGCTCAGATCGCCCACGACAGGGGTGGAGCTGAACTCGCTGACCAGATGATTAATCTCATCAGGCAGCTTTTCAAAAATTTCCACGACTTACCTTTCGACCTCATGAGGATCTCGCAGCGCCTTGGCGACGCGAACCGCGCAGGCGGCCATAAAGGCCACGAAGCCGATCGCCTCGCCCAGGAGGAACATGCGAAATGCCTCTCCGAACAACACAAACACAACCAAGGTAAAGACGAGCAGGGCGATTGCCGAGACCGCCAGACTCACCATACCCTTGAGCATGTCCGCATTCTGTTTATCGTCAAGAACCGGCTTGAGCGTAAAGACAAAGGGAAGGAAGGCAATTGCGCCCGCGATGGCGCCTGCAACGATAGCGAGCAGATCGGCTATCTGAAACACTGGCGTCCTCACTTTCCTTTTTAACGCTTCACAGAACAGTTCCCGCCAAACATTGGTGACTATTGTACGAGCCAATCGCTAAAGTACAACCGAAAAAGCATCGGTTAATACGCACCTGTTCGTTTTCTTAAGACCTTCTTTATGCCGCAGGTACGGTAATACGTTTTTCTCGAACCCTGCAGGGCAAAACGTCCGTTAACAGGAGTGCGCGCGGTCGCCTTTTGTTCGTCCGCGCGCACCGTTTCTTCGTATTTGCAGCCGCGGCCGTTTAGCCCAGCGACTAGAGCGTGCCGTAGATGCGGTCGCCGGCGTCGCCGAGGCCGGGAACGATGTAGGCAGCCTCGTTGAGATGGTCGTCGATGGCGCAGGTATAGATATGCACATCTGGGTCCTTCTCGGTCAGCGACTTGAGGCCCTCGGGGGCCGCGACGATGCACAGCATGCGGATGTCCTTGACACCGCGCTCGCGCAGGTAGCTGATGGCCATCTCGGCCGAACCGCCCGTGGCAAGCATGGGGTCGACGACCAGGCAGATGCGCTGGTCGATATCCTTGGGCATCTTGCAGTAATACTCGTGCGGCTCGTGGGTGACCTCGTCGCGCTCCATGCCGATGTGGCCCACGCGAGCGGAGGGCACCAGGTCGAGGATGCCGTCGACCATGCCAAGGCCCGCACGCAGGATGGGCACGATGGCGAGTTTCTTGCCGGCAAGCTGTTTGAACGTGGCGGTAGTGATGGGGGTCTCGACCTCGACGTCTTCCATAGGCAGGTCGCGCATGGCCTCGTAGCCGTCAAAAAGCGCGAGTTCGCGCACGAGCTGACGGAACTGGTTGGTGCCGGTGTTTTTGTCGCGCAGGATCGACAGCTTGTGCTGGACGAGCGGGTGATCGACAAGCGTCACACGGGACGCATCGTAGGTGACGGTCATGGGTTGATTGCCCCTTTCGTTGCGGCCGCAAAACGGCCTTGCTGACAAGGCGCGCAGCAATGTTGCCGCCGCACGCCATGCATTAGTTTAGCGGTTTGTTGTATCGAGCAGCCCATCGCAGCCCTACTGTGAGGTGCTGAGCGAGCGCCTGACTGCATCACGCCAGCCCGCAAGGTTTTGCTCGCGGCGCTCGGCGGACATGTGGGGAAGGAAGGTCCTAACGATCTGGGCATTTTGCTCCAGCTCTTCCAGGTCTTCCCAATAGCCGACGGCAAGACCCGCCAAGTACGCGGCACCGATTGCCGTGGTCTCCACCGTCTCGCATTGCAGCACGGGGATATCCAGCAGGTCGGCCTGGAATTGCATGATGAACTCGTTGCGCGAGGCACCACCATCGACAGACAGGCGCTCAATCGAAAGCCCCACGTCCTGCTCCATGGCGCGCAGCACGTCGTAGCTCTGATATGCCATGGATTCGCAGGCGGCACGTACGATGGTCGCACGGCTCGAGGCGCCGGTCAGACCGCACACGATACCGCGAGCATGCGGGTCCCACCAGGGAGCACCCAAACCCGCAAAGGCGGGAACGAAGTAGCAGCCCTCGTTGTCGCTAATCGAAGCGGCGAGTTGTGCCGACTCGCTCACGCTCGAGATGATGCCCATGTTGTTGCGAAGCCAGTTCATCGTTGAGCCGGCGGCAAAAATAGAGCCCTCGAGCGCATAGCTGACTTTGCCGTCCGCAGCGATACCGATGGTGGAGACCAGGCCATTCTTGGATTCGACGATCTCGTCGCCGGTGTTCATGAGCATAAAGCAACCCGTGCCATAGGTGTTTTTGGTCTGGCCGGGACGGAAACAGCAGTGGCCGAACAGCGACGCCTGTTGGTCACCCGCCACGCCCATGATGGGCGGCATGTTGGTCATGATGTCGCTCGCGACGCGGCCGTAGTCGCCCGAGCTCCAGCGAACCTCGGGCATCATGGAACGTGGAACGTCAAAGAGTGCCAGCAGGTCGTCGTCCCAATCGAGCGTATGGATATTAAAGAGTGCCGTGCGGCTGGCATTGGTGTAGTCGGTGGCAAAGACCTGGCCGCCGGTGAGGTTGTAGATGAGCCAGGTGTCGATGGTGCCAAACATGAGGTCGCCCGCCGCCGCGCTCTCGCGTGCGCCGTCGACGTTGTCGAGAATCCACTGTACCTTGGAGGCCGAGAAATACGGGTCGAGCGTGAGTCCCGTGCGGGAGCGCACCAGCTCCTCGCAACCCTGTTCAACCAACGCGTCGATTGCCGGCGCGGTACGGCGGCACTGCCATACGATAGCGTTATAGATCGGCTGACCGCTCACACGGTCCCAGACCACCGTGGTCTCGCGCTGGTTGGAGATGCCGATGGCGGCAATGCGGTCGGAGTGGATACCGCTCTTAAACTGGACTTCCATCATGACCGCGATCTGGCTGGCAAGGACCGCCATGGGGTCTTGCTCTACCCAACCGGGACGCGGAAAACTCGTTTTTACGCTGCGACGTGCCTGCGCGACGATGCAGCCGTACTCGTCGACGATGGTCGCAAGTACCGAGGTGGTGCCGCAGTCGAGCGCCATGATGTAGGAACCGCCAAAGTCAAACGAGGCATCTTCCATGCCCAGGCTGCCCAGATTCAACGACATCGCTTAAACCTTTCTATTGCATCGGGTCGGACAGGACCCGTTCGATCTCTGATGCGGGAAGTGCGCCTTGGCGCAGGATCTGGAGCCCGCCGTGCTGAAACGACACGATGGTCGAGGCGTCGCGACACGGGGTCTCACCGGCGTCGACGGCAACATCGACCCCCTCCAGGATGCGACCCTCCACCGTGATAAAACTTGCCGGCGCGGGCGCGCCATGCGTGTTGGCGCTGGTGCAGGCAAGGGGGCTGCCACAGGCGCGAATGAGCGCCTGCACCACGGGCGAGGCCGAAGCGCGAAGTGCCACCGTGTCGTCGGCAGCGCGCATAAAGGTCGGCACGCAGGGGGCTGCCTTGACCACGATAGTCAGGGCTCCCGGCCAGCATCGTCGCGCGAGTATGCGGGCATCTTCCGGGATATCCACGCCATAGCGGTCGAGTGCTTCGACGCCATCGACCAGCCAAGCGACGGTTTGCGTGAGTTCACGTTGCTTGAGAGTGAAGATACGGCGATAGCCGGTGCCGAGCGCAGGAACTGCGGCGCCATTGACGGCAGCCTGCGGATCGCGCGGCCACGATGGGAATTCGCTTGTATCTTGGGGCACGGCGTCCGAGAAGGCGTTGACTGCCACGGCGACACCGTAGACGGTCTCGGTCGGGATCAAAGCCAGGCCGCCGCGGCCGAGCCCCTCGGCCGTGCGCTCGACGGCAAGCCGATGCGGCTCGCGCGTTCCCTCGTATACCCGATAGACCGTCTGCATGTGTATGCCAGCCCCTTACGCTCTGGTGCAAGTTTGTTTACTGTGGGGCATTCTCGCACGAAACGTTCAACCTATTTGCCCAGAGCGCATGTTGGTTTGGTGAGCGGCTCTAGTAGTCGGTGAAAGTGAGGGGGTTATTGGACGGCTACGAACTTCTTTGGCCTGCCGGCGTGGCGTTCTTGGGCGGCGTAGCGCTCGATGCTGTCTATCGTTATCATCCGACGGCCGTCGACGAGTTCAACATCGAGCTTTCCGGCTTTGACCAGCGCGGTAATCCGCGGAGCGGAGACTTTGAGGTCCAGCGCTGCGTCTTTAAATGTTCGGCACGCCGCTTCCCGAGCGTCCTCGTGGTCGATTTCGACTGAAAGGGCCACGACCTCGGCCGAGCGTTCGTACCCTGCCGGAGTCAAACCGTTGTTGAGGTCGTCGGCCAAAAACGCCATCAGTGCCTCGGTAGCATGGGCAATCGCTTCTTCGCGCGTATCGCCATCGGCAAAGGCGCCGGGAATCTGCGGGAAGCTAGCGCAGTAACCGTCGTCTTCTTTTATGAGAACGCAGTCATAGGTAAATCGCTGCCTCATTTTGCCTCCAACTACCATCCAGCTTGGCGACGAATACTTGCCCACGTGCCCTTCTTTGGTCGATCACCACCAGAGCCGTTCACGGTGACAACACGGTCACCAGAAACATACTTAGCATGACTACCGACTTGCGCGACCTTCACGAATCCATCGTGCTTGAGTAGGGCAATGATTTCCCGAAAGGTAGGAGGTTGCATGGGCCGACCTCTTTCAGCCGTCCTAATTATAAACTACTTTATAATTTTTGCTAACCAGTTAATAAATATTACTGGCGTTGCTTGGGCTCGGTGACGATGGCTCGGACAATGCGGGGGCGATCGGTGAGGTCGTGGACGATACGCACGTCCGAAAGGCCTGCTTGACGACAGAGCTCGGCCGCGGCGTCGAGCGCGCCCTCGTAGAGCTCGCAGGCAAACAGGCCGCCGGCACGCAGCATGTAGGGCGCCGCGTTGAGCAGGCGGCGGAAGATATCGAGACCGTCGGCACCGCCCTCGAGCGCCAGATCGGGCTCAAAGTCCTTGACCTCATGCGGCAGCGAGCGCATGACGTCGGTCGGGATGTAAGGTGGGTTGGAGACGAGCACATCAAAGGTGCCCCACTCTTCGCGGGGAATGGAACTCACCAGGTTTGTGAGGCTGAAGGCGACCTCGTCGGACGTGAGGCCAAGCGCATCACGGTTTTTGGTGGCCAGATCGATGGCGCGCGGCTCGATATCGGTAGCAGTGCAGGTAACGTGGCCGCGGCGCTCCCAGGCAAGGGAGAGCGAAATGCAGCCCGTGCCGCAGCCGACCTCGAGAACGCGGGCAGTGCGGGGCTCGGCTGGGGCAGATACGTTGGCCTCGGCGGCATCTTGCGCGGGAGTCGCCTGTTGGTCGTTGTCCTCAATGGCGATGCCGTATTCGTCGAGCTCGGGCTCGGCGGCTTTTGCGGCTTCGGCTTCTGCTGCTTGCGCGGCGGCTTCCTCGGCCTCGCGATCGGCCAGTTCCTCGGCATAAGCGCGACTGCCCAGCACATCGCCGCCTAGCGCCGCCTCGTCGGCAGCTGTGAGGTTGGCGGCACGGCGCTCGGCCGTCGCTCGCTCGTCGGCCAATGCGGCCTCGGCCTTGCGTGCCTCCTCGACCTCATCGTTCCAAGGCAGCTCAACACGCTGACGGGCAGCGGCCTCGGGGCTCAGTACCTCGGCATCCAGATAATTGAGGACTTCCTCGACGAGCATCTCGGTCTCGGGGCGCGGAATGAGCACACCGGGGGCGCACGCGACGTCGATCATGCGAAACTGCGTGCTGCCCGTGATGTATTGCAGCGGCTCGCCCTTAGCGCGGCGGACAACGGCCGCATGCATGGTCTCGAGCTGGGCCGCGTTAAGCGTCTCGTCCATACGCATATATAGGTCAATGCGCGCCAGGCCCGTGGCGGCGCACAGCAGCCACTCGGCAGAAAGACGGGGGTGCTCCTCGCCGCGCTCGGCCAGGTACTCCTTGGTCCACTCGAGACAACGCTTGATGGTCCAGATCTCGTTTGCCATGGGGCCCTCCCCTCTCAAGCGCCGGGCGGCGCACGAATGTCGGAGCAGATTGTAAGCGAGGCCCGCGCTTGGCAAGGGACGATTGAAGGCGATTATCGAGAATCAGCCCAGAATTTTGCTTGGAGCCTGCCTAGAGTGTTCATTCGTCGACGTCTAAACCTGCATCCGTCAAGCTTTTGGCAAGGTTGCCCCAAAACTGACCAATATCTAACCAAGAACTTGCCAAATCACTTGACGCGCGACCCATCAAAAATCGCCCCGCGACTTCTTGAACGATATTTTGAGCAATATTTTCGATAGCAGATATATGCCGTCAATTACCTTAAGCAGGTAAGCAGCTCAAATGCCATAACAGCCGACTGAATAACATCTCAAAGCAATGTACCCAACCTAGTCATTTAAGAACGTCCCCAATGACTACATCTAAGGCGCCGCAGGTTGAGCATAAGTCAGC
>USDH01000035.1 GCA_900553415.1 uncultured Collinsella sp.
ATGCCCACGTCGACTGCCCGGGCCACGCCGACTATATCAAGAACATGATCACCGGTGCTGCTCAGATGGACGGCGCTATCCTGGTCATCGCCGCTACCGACGGCCCCATGGCTCAGACCCGCGAGCACATCCTGCTCGCCCGTCAGGTCGGCGTTCCCTACATCGTCGTCTTCCTGAACAAGTGCGACATGGTCGACGATGACGAGCTCATCGACCTCGTCGAGATGGAGACCCGTGAGCTCCTCTCCGAGTACGATTTCCCCGGCGACGACATCCCCGTCATCCGTGGTTCCGCTCTGGGCGCTCTCGAGGGCGACGCCAAGTGGATGGATGCCATTCGCGAGCTCATGAACGCTGTCGACGAGTACATCCCGACGCCTGCTCGTAACAACGACCTCCCGTTCCTGATGGCCGTTGAGGACGTTATGACCATCTCCGGCCGTGGTACCGTTGCTACCGGCCGTGTCGAGCGCGGTGAGCTCAAGCTCAACGAGCCCGTCGAGATCGTCGGCATCAAGGATACCCAGAACACCGTCGTTACCGGTATCGAGATGTTCCGTAAGTCCATGGACTTCTGCGAGGCTGGCGACAACGTCGGTCTGCTGCTCCGCGGCATCAAGCGCGAGGACATCGAGCGCGGCCAGGTTCTCTGCAAGCCCGGTTCGGTTACCCCGCACACCAAGTTCACCGGCGAGATCTACGTTCTGACCAAGGAGGAGGGCGGCCGTCACACCCCGTTCTTCGATGGCTATCGTCCTCAGTTCTACTTCCGTACCACCGACGTTACCGGTACGGTCAAGCTCCCCGAGGGCACCGAGATGGCTATGCCTGGTGACCACATCACCATCGAGGGCGACCTCATCCACCCGATCGCCATGGAGGAGGGCCTGCGCTTCGCTATCCGCGAGGGTGGCCACACCGTCGGTTCGGGCATCGTCTCCACGATCATTGAGTAAATTAGCTCTTTGATATAGCTGACTTAGAGAACCCGGCACTTATATGGGTGCCGGGTTCTTTTCTGCAATGGATATTGAGCCGTTGCTGGTGTCGAGAGGATCGATAATGGTCCTGGATGCACCGTCGATTAGCTCTCGATGGCTTCATTGATGTGTTCCAAATATGAATGGATCCACCGAGAACCAATTGACTCGAGGTTTTCATTGACAGCACTTACGTGGAGCTGATAAAGTAACAACTCGTGCCCGTACGGGGCGGAAATGAAAGGTTCAGGATACATGCGTACTCTAGTTACTCTTGCGTGCACTGAGTGTAAGCGCCGCAACTATACGACCACCAAGAACAAGTCGACCATGCCTGATCGTATGGAGATCAAGAAGTATTGCCCCTGGTGCCGTCACCACACGCTGCACAAAGAGACTCGCTAGTCTCTAGTCACATACGCCAGTAGTTCAATTGGTAGAGCATCGGTCTCCAAAACCGAGTGTTGAGGGTTCGAGTCCTTCCTGGCGTGCCAGTCATTATTCCGTAAGCTCCCACTTGGGGGCTTACGGTTTACTCATGTATAAGCGCATTGCGCGGAGGTAACCCAAATGGCCAACAAGAAGAACAAGAAGAAGGCTCAGCAGCCGGCACCTGCCAACAGCGCTGCCGCCAACTCCAAGGTTGAGGCCAAGAAGGCCGTTGCCAAGAAGAACGAGAAGGCTGCGAAGTCCAAGAAGAACGAGAAGCCTGGTTTCTTCGCCCGCACCAAGAAGTATTTCGCTTCGGTCAAGTCCGAGATGAAGCGTGTCACGTGGCCCGATAAGAAGGAGCTCGTGAACTACTCGGTCGTCGTTTGCGCTTCTCTGGTCGTCGTCGGCGTCGTCATCGCTCTGCTCGATGCTGGCTTTGGCGAGGCTCTTGCTCTGTTCTCTGGATTGAGGGGCTAAACCATGTCTAAGCGTTGGTACGTCGTTCACACTTACTCCGGATACGAGAACCGCGTAAAGTCCGATCTCGAGCATCGTATCGAGACCATGGGTATGCAGGACCGTATCTTTGATATCGAGATTCCTATGGAGCGCGTCACCGAGATTAAAGAGGGTGGCAAGCGCGAGACCAAGGATTCTAAGATCTTCCCGGGTTATGTCCTGGTTCGCATGGAGATGGATGACGATGCTTGGACGTGTGTTCGCAACACGCCCGGCGTCACCGGTTTCCTGGGCGGCAACGGCAAGCCCGCCCCGCTTTCCCGTGACGAGTACAACAAGATGACTCGTCGTCCCGGTAAGGGCGATTCGCCCAAGCGCACCTCGGTTGATATTCAGGTCGGCACGTCCGTCCGCGTCACCGATGGCCCGCTTACCGACTTTGATGGCAAGGTCTCCGAGGTTAACACCGAGGCTGGCAAGCTCAAGGTCACGCTGATGATCTTTGGCCGCGAGACGCCGGTCGAGCTCGACTTTAACCAGGTCGCTGTCATCGCTTAAGTTTTCGTCCGTTCGCGCGAGCGTGCTTCTTCTGTGACTGCTCATCTCAGGAGTGCTTCTAACACGTGCGTGCTTACGATATAGCAAGTACTTCACACTCGTGATTCGAAAGGAATGACCATGGCTGAGAAGAAGGTTGCCAACGTCATTAAGCTCCAGATTCCTGCTGGTGCAGCTAACCCCGCTCCTCCCGTCGGCCCCGCCCTGGGCGCTGCTGGCGTGAACATCATGCAGTTCTGCCAGGCCTTTAACGCCGAGACGCAGGACAAGAAGGGCGACATCATCCCCGTTGAGATCTCTGTCTACGAGGATAAGTCCTTCTCCTTCATCACCAAGACCCCGCCGGCGGCTCACCTCATCAAGAAGGAGCTGAACCTTAAGTCTGGTTCCGCTAAGCCCCAGGCCGACAAGGTTGGTCAGCTCTCCCAGGAGCAGCTCACCAAGATCGCCGAGATCAAGATGCCGGACCTCAATGCCAACGACATTGATGCCGCCAAGAAGATCATCGCCGGTACCGCCCGTTCCATGGGTGTCACCATCGCTGAGTAGCGATTTCTTATGGTAACGACGGGTGCTCCGACCGGGGCGCCCGTTTAATGTGTGCAATAGGGCACACGATACGATGTGGGAGGGCTCACGCCCGTTTAACCACAGGAGGTAATGCACATGGCTAAGCATGGTAAGAGCTATAACGCTGCTGCCGAGAAGATCGACCGCGCCACGCTCTACACCCCCCTTCAGGCTGCCAAGCTCATCAAGGAGCTCGACACCGCCAAGTTCGACGAGACCGTCGAGGCCCACTTCCGTCTGGGCATCGATACTCGTAAGGCTGACCAGAACATCCGTGGTTCCATCTCCCTGCCCCACGGCACCGGCAAGACCGTTCGTGTTGCCGTCTTCGCCGAGGGCGAGAAGGCCCGCGAGGCTGAGGCTGCCGGCGCCGACATCATCGGTTCCGACGAGCTCGTCGCCCAGATTCAGAAGGGCGAGATCAACTTCGACGCCGCTATCGCTACGCCGAACATGATGGCCAAGGTTGGCCGTATCGGTAAGATCCTTGGTCCCCGTGGCCTCATGCCGAACCCCAAGCTCGGCACCGTGACCATGGACGTCGCCAAGATGGTCTCCGAGCTCAAGGCTGGCCGCGTTGAGTACCGCGCCGACCGCTACGGCATCTGCCACGTGCCCCTGGGCAAGAAGTCCTTCTCTGAGCAGCAGCTCGTCGAGAACTACGCTGCCCTGTACACCGAGATCCTGCGCGTCAAGCCCTCTTCTGCTAAGGGCAAGTACGTCAAGTCCATCTCCGTGTCTTCCACCATGGGCCCTGGCGTCAAGGTCGATCCCGCTGTCCAGCGTGACTTCCTGGCTGAGTAACTGCTAGTTACTGCCTGAGCAAAGCAAGCATTGCTAAAGAAACCCGGTTCTGCCTTGTGCAGGACCGGGTTTCTTGCTATCGCGTCAAAAGCACCACAAAGGGGACGGTCTCCCCTTTGTGGTGGTTACCAGGGTGTTCTGGCTGTTGAGGACTCGATGGCATCGTGGCGCTTGAGCTCGCGGCGCATGGTTTGCGAATTGAGCCAGGCTGCCTGCCAGCCACGGATGGGGTAGCGCGTCTGGTCGAGCTCAAACTGCGTATAGCCGCAGGCGTTGATGATCGTCGTTCCACACACATGCTGCCGCTCGCGTTGAAAGTCGCGACCATAGCTTTGGTGTACATGCCCATGCACCATGTAGTCGGCCCCCCAGGACTCAAGCGCCGTGTTAAAGCACTCAAACCCTCGATGCGGCAGATCGTCCAGATCACCCATACCGGCGGCGGGTGCATGGGTAAGCAGAATGTCGCAGCCGCCGACCATCCTCACTTTGCGGGACAGCTTGCGCATACGCTTGGCCATCTCGCGCTCGGTGTACATGTTGGCGCCGTCGCGATAACGCATGGATCCGCCAAGGCCCGCAATGCGAATCCCTCGGTACGTGTACACGCTGTCTTCCACGCAGATACATCCGCCCGGTGCATGACGTGCGTAGCGGTCATCGTGATTGCCGCGCACATAGATGAGCGGCTTGTTGATGACCGTAACTAAAAACTCAAGATAGTCCGGGTCCAGATCGCCGGCGGACAAAATCAGGTCGACTCCCTCAAAGCGTTCCTTGCGAAAGCACTCCCAAAGGCATCGTTCTTCGGTATCTGCTATGGCAAGGATCTTCATAGGGCGGTAACTCCCGGCTCATCGTCGAGCTGCGGAATGGTGCCCACCACGTTGTCCGCCAGCCAATTCATCTCGACAATCTGCGTGCTCGGCAGCGGAGGGAAGCCTTCGATCTGTACCACGCCGCTCTGGCTGTGGAGCTCGCCGCCAAAGGGGTTGATGGAGCCCTCGACAATGCCGTTGCGGAGCAACTGCACGAGTTTGCGCGTCTGGTAGGGTAGGCCCGGAGCGTAACGGATATCGATAACGCCCGAGCTCATGCCGTACCAGTAGTTGACGGCGCGCACTTGGTTATCGTCGCTGGTCTCGTCCCACGTGCCGTGCAGAAGGCTGCGAACGATGAGCTCGTAGTAACGGCCCCAGTTCCATACGGGCATGGCGATGCCGGTGACTTTGCCGTCGACCAAGCGGTGAAGCCCGTAGGCCGTGGGGTCTTCGAGTGACTTTGACATGTCAGCGCCGGTCATGACGCTCACGCCTTCGCGGCACATGGCCTCGGCAAGGCCTCCGGCGGGCACATCGCCCCAGGTCAGGATAATTTGCGCACGGGGGTCGAGCAGCGAGGCGCCAATCGCAAAGGCGTTGATCTCGCTGAGTGCGCCCGAGGCGAAGACCGACGCGTGGTAACCGATGCGGTGGTTGTCCGCCATGCTGGCGGCAAGGGCGCCCAGGAGAAACTTGGCCTCGTACATCTTGCCAAAGTACGAACGGACGCTTTGGTGGGGAAGGCCGATAGAGCAGTTAAGGAACCGAACCTGGGGATACTCAACGGCAGCTCTGAGCGTGTATTCCATCAGGCGGTGCGAGGTCGAGAAGATGACGTTGTCTCCATGTTTGACAGCCGTTTCCACGGCGGCGTAGAACACGTCCGGATCGTGACAGTCCTCGAACGCCTCGGTGCGCACGATACCGTCAAAGTGCTCATCGAGATACTGACGTCCTTGGTCGTGCAGACTGTCCCAGCTCGACGCCGCACAGGGGAACTCATGGATAAAGGCGATACGCAGGGGGTTGGCCGCCGAATAGACAGTCTTGCCCATAAAGAAGTTGAGCACGCCGGAGGTGGACTTAGCGGGCGACTCCTCCTCATCGACGCTCGGCGCTTCGACAAGATCGACCTTGTCCTCGTCATTTTTGCCGGCAATGACCAGCTCGCGCCAAATCTTGCACAGGCGGTTTACGACGATATCCGTCGGCGTATCCAGCAGGCGGTCCTGGTTGTACACATTGAGGTAGACGAGCATGGCGTCGGCGGGCGTAATGTCCAGGTGGTCGCCGCCTGCGCGAAGGTAGGCGCGCTTAAAGAGCAGGAAGGTGTGGCGCAGGTAGTCGACCTTTTTCTGTGGCCATTTTTCGATAAGGTTCTGACCGAGCATCTTGGCGAGCGTCTCGTAACTTCCCTCACGCGAGAACTCGATCTCGTATAGGGGGCAGACGCGCCAAAACGCGCAGAATTCACCGTACAGGCGGCTTTCGACGGAATCCCATGTGCCGGGGTAGAGACGGGTGACCCTGGCCGAAACCGTTGGAGCGTCCAGGAATTTGAGGACACTGACGCGTTTGTTGCCTTCCTGGACATAGAACCGATGCATGAACTCGGTGACGATGACGGGATCGCGATAGCCTTCGGTCACCTGGATGTCGTAGAGGTTGGACCACTTGCGGGCGAACTCGGTGCTAAACGGCAGCAAGGGCATAAAGTTGCATGAAAAGGCGGACTGACGGCCCTTGGTAACCGTGCCGACGACCATTTCGAGCGGAATGTCTCTCAGGCCGACATTCTCTCGCTGGCCTAAGGGGAGCTGGGCGACCAAGCTATCGAGGTCCGTGAGGTACGGATGCTCGCTTTGACTAATGGCGCGTCGACGTCCTTGCTCGCCGCGCTTGCGTGCTTGACGATAGGCCTCTTCCATGGTGTCTACTCCCTTAGTCGTTTAAACAACTATATAAACCATGGTACCACGAATGAAAACCACCACAAAGGTGCCTGTCCCTATTTGGCAGGTTAGGCGATGATGGGGGCGATGGCGCGGATGCAGGCGTCGGCTGCCGTGAAAGTAGTGCTGTCGTCGCTGACGATAAAGATGATCTTTCCTTTGATGCCAAAGTCGCCGATTTCGCTAAAGAGCACGTACGGCTCCTTGTCAAAGCCAGAGATGGGCGAGACGACCGTTTTGGTTGCGCTCGTGAGCTCATCTGCCAGCGCGTCAAGGGAAGCCCACTTAGACGTGTCCTTTACGGCAACGGGCACGGTCACGCGCCCAAAGGGCATCAGATGCACGAGCGTGTTCTTGGAGATATTTGAGTTGGGCACAATGATGGTCTGTCCACAGGCATCCTCAATCGTTGTATGGCGCCAAGTGATGTCTTGGACAACGCCGGATACGCCGCCGACCTCGATATTGTCGCCGGGTTTGATGATGCCCATAAAGGTCACCTGCATGCCGCCGATAAGGTTTGATAGCGTGTCCTGAAAGCCGAGCGAGATGGCGATGCCGCCGACGCCGAGAGCGGCGACGAGCGCGTTTGCGTTAATGCCAAAGCAGTTGTCGAGGATAAAGCTGCCGCCAATCATCCAGATGACGGCGCGCGCGATGTTGATGAAGATACTCGATGCCGGAAGCGGGTTATCGTCTCGGTTAAGCAGATGGTTCAGGGTCTTGGATACGACCTTGGCGGCGACGGCGGTGCCTATCGCCAAGATGACGGCCCAGATGATGTTGTGGACCCACCGTTGCTCAAAGAAATGAAGAATCGGCTCAAACAATTCCATGTAGGGAAAACCTCCTTATGATCGTCCAACCATGATACCCACCAAGAAGCCCGTCCGATCAAATTCGGACGGGCTTCTGTGCTCGATATGGGGGTTAGCGAAAACCGCCGCAAAGGTATCTGCTCCTTTGCGGCGGTTTTGACGTTTGTGCAGATAAAACCTACCAAAATAAACCTGTCCCTTTTTGGCAGGTTTTAGCTTAGCAGCATGCGGTCGTTGGCGAGCTCGCCGCCCGAGACCTCCTCGAACTTCTGCAGTAGGTCGGCCACGGTGAGCGACTTCTTCTCGTCACCGGCCACGTCGTAGATCACGTGGCCCTCGTGCATCATGATCAGGCGATTGCCCAGACGGATGGCGTCGTTCATGTTGTGCGTGACCATAAGCGTGGTCAGGTGGTTCTCGTCGACAATCTCCTCGGTCAGATTGAGCACCTTCGATGCCGTCTTGGGGTCGAGGGCCGCGGTGTGCTCGTCGAGCAGCAGCAGGCGCGGCTTGGTGAGCGTGGCCATCAGCAGGGTGAGTGCCTGGCGCTGGCCACCCGAGAGCAGGCCGACCTTAGCGTTGAGACGTGTATCCAGGCCAAGGTCCAGGCGCTTGAGCAGCTCAACGTACTCGTCCTTCTCGGCCTTGGTGACGCCCCATGAAAGGCCGCGATGCTGGCCACGGCGCTTGGCGAGGGCCAGGTTCTCGGCGATCTGCATGTCGGCTGCGGTGCCGCGCATGGGGTCCTGGAACACACGGCCCAGGTACTTGGCGCGCTGCGACTCGCTCAGACGCGAAATATCGGTGCCGTCGAGCTCGATGACACCCGAATCGAGCGGATACACGCCGGCGATCATGTTGAGCAGCGTGGACTTGCCGGCGCCGTTGCCGCCAATCACGGTCACAAAGTCGCCGTCGTTAAGGGTGAGGTCGACGCCGGTGAGCGCGCGCTTCTCGGTGACGGTGCCCTTGTTAAAGGTCTTCTTGACGTGCGAGAGCTTAAGCATCTGCCTCATCTCCCTTCGTGTAGGAGCTGCGGAGCTTGTAACGCTCCCAAACCACGGGCACGCACAGGGCCACGGCAACGATCACGGCAGAGAGTAGCTTCATGTCGTTGGCGTCCATGCCCAGCTGCAGCACGATGGCGCGGATAAGGAAGTAGACCACGGAGCCAAAGACGGCAGAGGCTAGGCGGACGCTAAACTGCGTGAGTCCGCCGGGCAGCAGGCGACCGAGCACCTCGCCGATGACGATGGCGGCAAGGGCGATAACGATGGCGCCGGTGCCCATGCCAATGTCGGCGTACTTCTGGCTCTGGCAGATGAGCGCACCCGAAAGGCCGATAAGGGCGTTGGAGAGCACGAGGGCGATCATCTTGGTGGAGTTGGTGTTGACGCCCAGGGCGCGGATCATGTACTCGTTGTTGCCGGTGGCACGCAGCGCCGAGCCGATCTCGGTGCCAAAGAACCAGTACAGGATGGCGACGATGGCCACGGCCAGCACAATGCCCAGGATGATGGCAACGGTGGACTGCGGCAGGCCCGTCATGTGGCTGACGGATGAGAAGATGGTGCCCTTGGCAAGGATGGGCGTGTTGGATTTGCCCATGATGCGCAGGTTGATGGACCACAGACTGATCTGCGTCAGGATTCCGGCGAGGATCGCGGGAATCTCAAAGACAGTGGTCAAAATGCCCGTGACGGCGCCCGCGATGGCGCCGGCACACATGCCGGCCAAAACAGCGAGCAGCGGGTCGACGTTGTTATTAACGATGAGCACGGCGCAGACACAGCCGCCGAGGGCAAAGCTGCCGTCGCAGGTCATATCGGGGATGTCGAGCAGGCGGAACGTGATAAACACGCCAAGCACCATAATGCCCCAGAGGACGCCCTGCGAAACGGCGCCCTGCAATGCAATGAGCATGCTTCATACCTCCTAGGATAGGGTGGACACGTGATGTTCCATAATAGCGGTAACAATGAATATAAGAACGGCAGGCAAACGTTTTGTTTTATCTGAAACAAGCAGGGCGAACGCCGGTCTTTAGCGTTCGCCCCAAGGACTCAGATATTGAATAACGCGGCTGTGGCGCGCGTGCGGGCCCTAGACGCGTTACCGCGCATGGCGCTACTCGTCCAGAGCGGAAAGGTCGATACCCAGAGCCTCGGCCGTCTCGTCGTTCTTGACGACGACCAGGTCCTTGCTCGAGAGGTGCTTGATCGGCATGTCTTCGGGCTTGGCCTCGCCCTTCAGGATCTTAACGGCCATCTCGCCCGCGGCGTAGCCCAGATCCTCGTAATTGATGGAGAGGGTGAACAGGCCGCCGGCCATGCACATACCCTCCTCGCCAGTCACGAAGGGAAGCTTGTTTTCCTTGCAGATCTGGCCGACCTGCGAGGCACCCGCAGCGATGGTGTTGTCGGTGGGGGAGTACAGCGCGTCGACCTTGCCCACGGCAGACTCGACGACGGACTGGATCTCGTTGGAGCTCGAGACGGTGAAGTCGGTGTACTCGAGGCCCAGCTTGTCGAGCTCCTTCTTGGCGGCCTTGATCTGGACGTCGGAGTTGGACTCGGCGGTGCAGTAGAGCAGGCCGACCTTCTTTACGTCGGGCAGGACCTTCTGCATCATCTCGAGCTGCTCGGCGACCGGGGTGAGGTCGGAAGCGCCCGTGACGTTGGTGCCGGGCTTGTCGTTGTCCTGGACCAGGCCGGAGGCGGCGTAGTCGGTGATGGCACAGCCCACGATGGGGATATCGGCGGTGGCGCCGGCGGCAGCCTGTGCGGCGGGCGTGGCGATGGCATAAATCAGGTTGACGTTGTCGCCCACAAACTTGTCGGCGATGGACTTACACGTGGACTGGTCGTTCTGGGCGTTCTTCTGGTCGATCTTGACCTTAAGGCCACTCTCCTTGATGGCTTTGACAAAGCCGTCGTTGGCGGCATCGAGTGCGGAGTGCTCGGTGAGCTGCAGAACGCCGATGGTGTAGTCGGAACCGGCGGCAGCAGAGCCGGAACCAGAGTTGCCGCCGCATCCGGCGAGCGGGGCGAGCGCGAGCAGGCCGGCGGAGACCAGAAGGCTCCTGCGGCTGATGGTGATGTCCTTCATATCATTACCCCCAGTATAAAAATGGCTGGAAACACTGCACTGGGACAAAGTGCAAGTGGAACTATAGTAGCGCTGATGTCCATTTTTACAACAGCCTGGCGGGTTTTTTAATACAGAATCGGATGGGCGGTACGGGTAGTCGAATGGGCGGCGGAGGGTCTTATGCGGCGGAGGAGGCGTCGTTCTCGTCCAGAGCGGCGAAGAGCTTCTTGCCGTCAAGGAGGCGCGTGCTGACGTTTCTCATACGGGCGATCTCGACGGTGCGCAGCGTATCGTCGGTGCCTCGGGCATCGTAGACCGTTCCCAGCAGATACGAGATGCCATCGCGTTGCCTGATGGCAAAGGGTCGGAGCGCCATCCGCACCGCTTCGGTTTCGCCGCGGGCGAGGGTATTCGAGATATCAAAGCTGACGGTCGTTCCGTGGTCGATGGCCTGCTCGACGAGCTCGCACGTGTCGATGCGCTTGATGGGCGTGCGTGTTGCCTTGGTAGCCTTGCTGCCTGCGCTTGGAGCGGGTTCGGGTGTATCGAGGTAGCCGCGAACGTCGGCGCTCGCCATGGCAACTAAGTGCTGCGCCATGCTCTTGCGGATAGCGATAGGCGTGGAGCGGTTGCGCATGACCATACCGTGGAGCCGGATGATCTCTTCATCGGTGAGCGGGCGGGTAAGAAGTT
>USDH01000036.1 GCA_900553415.1 uncultured Collinsella sp.
GCTGTACATTATCAAGGCGTTCTTTTGTCACAATATAATGCTACTAGCTTTGCAGCAGTACTCATATTTGGTGTTTTTTGCCCACCGGGGTCAGCGGAAGTCAAATATGAAGCGCGAATTTTCCAAAACGATCGATTCGATGTTCTCCACGACGCAGTTTTTAAGTTCGGCGATGTGCAGGGAGGCGCTTTTTAGCGATGTGATGAGCTGTCGCGCGCTTGCATCTGCTTGCGGTTCGGCTGGAGCGTCGGTTTCGAGCAGCAGACGGTCGAGTGGAATCTGTCGGGCGTATTCACGACCGCGCTTGGTAGCGAGCATCCGCTCGTTCACGGAAAAATAGCAGCCTGCGTTTCGCGCACGGACGAACTCGTTCGAGGTGCCGCTAAACCAGTGAAAGATGATGGCGGGGGAGTTGGGGCTTGGGGTGAGTAATCCATATGACTCAAGGGCGTCCAGTACGGTTCCTGCCGAACGAACAGAGTGAATTGATATCACGCGTTCGGCAAGAGGATGCTGCACGAGTGCCTTGCAGAGCTGGTCAAATGCCTGTATTTGAAGCGGCTCGCTTCCGGCAAAACGAGCGGAAAAGTCGAGCCCGACCTCGCCGATCAAGCGTTCTTGTGCAGCGACTTCGCAAAGCAGATTGATTTCAGCGTTGCCACATCGTCCGTCGGCGAGCCACCAGGGATGGAGGCCGATGCCGGCAAAGATATTTGAACGGCCGCAGGCGCGCTTCTTGGCGCGTGCAAAGTCGTGCGGATCGACGCCGCAGTCAAATAGAATCAGGCCCAGCGCCGTTGCCTCATCGGCAACGGCGTCCGGGTGAGCCATTAGATCAAGATGACAGTGTGCATCAAATAACCAGGGCTCCATCTCGGCGCGCTCCGCTAGTCCAAACGCTGGCCATCGGCGCGCACGCGCTCGCACCCGCGCCCACTAATCTGGCGGATAACCTCGCCGGCAATCATCTGGCCCATGATGGGCGGCATAAAACTGGCAGTTCCCAGCTCGGTGCGCTCGTGGATGTTGGAAGGGTCGCGGGGCTGTGTCTTAACCGATTCCTCGCAGCTAAACAGTACATGTAGGCTCTTGATTCCGCGCTTCTTACATTCTTTGCGCATAATGCGGCTCATGGGGTCACGTACCGTATCGAAAATGTCGGCAAAGCGGAGGCACTCGGGATGGAGTTTGTTGGCCCCGCCCATGGAGCTAACCAAACGAATGTCGCGGTCCTGAGCATATTTGGCAATGGTGAGCTTGGCCGAGATGGTGTCGATGGCGTCGACGACGTAGTCGAGCTTGCCGCCCGTCTGCTCAAAAACGCTCGTAAAGAACTCGTCGATATTGTCGCTCAGCAGATATTCGGTTCGTTTGATAACGGTGGCTGCGGGATTGATATCGTGGATCATGGCTTCCATCACGTCAACCTTGCGCTTGCCGACGGTGCTGTGAAAGGCGATGGCCTGGCGATTGATATTGCTGGGCGCGATGATGTCCTTGTCCAGAATCACAAAATGCCCGATGCCGCCGCGGGCAAGTGCCTCGCAGCAATTGGAGCCCACGCCTCCGCAGCCGAGCACCAGCACCGTAGCATCGGCGAGCTTATCGAGTGCCTCGCGGCCCATGATGATCTCGAGCTTGGTGTCGCGTGTCTCGACGAGGGCGGCAGCGGTTTCGGTCATAGACATCCTCCGATGGGGAAGCGAATCGTGTTTTAGCTATCGCCATTATAGGTATTATCGCGATTCCATTTGAGCCCTTGGGCTTGTTGAAATGGGATCGGGGTTCGCATAAGATGAAGCAGATGGCACCCGTTGCAGCGGGTTGGCCAACTCCCAAACACGTTTGTAGCGTGAGAAGTGGCCGTCTTCGCATTACGCGGAGGCGGCTATTTTTTTTGAGTACAAGATTAGATAGTTAGACAAACATCTAAATATCGAGTATAGTGTGCACGTCGCGAGAGATAGCGAGAGGAGGTTCTATGCCGGGAGAAGGTTTTAAGGCGCTGGCGGATCCAACGCGGCGGCGCATTTTAGAACTGCTGCGCGAGGGCAATTGCACGGCGGGGGAGCTTGCCGAGCATTTCGATATCAGTAAGCCGTCGCTAAGCCATCACTTGGCGACGCTCAAAAACGCCGGGTTGGTGACCGACGAGCGCCATGGCCAAAACATCGTATACAGCTTAAACACCACCGTCATGCAGGATTTAATTGGCTGGTTTATGGGCTTTACAAACACTGAAGGTGATAAGGATGAATAACGAAAACAAGGGCATTCACCCCACGGGGGTATCGTCGCGCGTGTGGATTGCGCTGGTCGCTCTGTGCGTCGCCAATGTCGTAGCGCACCTCATGGTGATGCCGAGCTTGCCTGCGCAGATTCCCACGCACTGGGGCGCGAACGGCGCCGTCGACGGTTGGGGTCCTAGCTGGATGGCCTCCGCGCTCGGCGCGCTGCCTCTGGCGCTTCTCGCAATGTTCTGCGTGGTGCCGCGCATCGACCCCAAAGGTGAGGCATATCGAACCTCGGGCAAGTTCTATCAGGGCTTCGTAATCGCCTTCACCTTGTTCATGTGCGCCATAAGCTGGCTGGGAGAGCTTACGGTCTGGGGCGTGGTGCCGGCGGTCGGTTCGGTTAACGTGCTGATTTCCGGTGTTGTCGGTTTGCTGTTCATCGGCGTAGGCAACTACTTGCCGCGTGTGAAGCAGAACTATACGCTCGGTATCAAGACACCTTGGGCGCTTGCCGATCCCGAGAACTGGCGCCGTACGCAGCGTTTTGGCGGCGCCTGCTTTATGGTGCTGGGTATTGGCCTGATTGTGATGGGCGTGGCAGGCAGCGTGCTTTCGAGTGAAGTCGTCGCCGCGGTGATTGCGGTTTTGGCGTTTGGTTCGGTTGGAGCCGTCTACGTCTACTCGTATCTGTTGTGGCGCAAATCGCAGCGAGCCGCTCGTTAAGGTTGCGGAAAACTAGCGTACGCAGTTCATAGTATGTTCCGGGGGACTTTTCCCAGGTAGTATTAGGGGGTGTGGGCAACCATGCCCCTTTTTCGTTACGTTTCAGAGCTGGTTTCCTCATTTCGTTTCTACTAAAGCGAATCAAGAATAGGGAAACAGCAGGTAGAAAGGATAGAACAGGCAAATGGCAGAGTTTATCTACCAGATGTATCAGGCTCGCAAGGCCCATGGCGACAAGGTAATCCTTGACGACGTGACCCTGAGCTTCTACCCCGGTGCCAAGATCGGCGTCGTGGGTCCCAACGGCATGGGCAAGTCGACCCTGCTCAAGATCATGGCCGGCATCGAGGAAGTTTCCAACGGCGATGCCAGGCTCACCCCCGGCTACACCGTGGGTATCCTGCAACAGGAGCCGCCGCTCGACGACGACAAGACCGTCATCGAGAACGTGCGCATGGCGTTTGGCGACATGATTGCCAAGGTCGATCGCTTCAACAAGATCGGCGAGGAGATGTGCGACCCGGACTGCGACATGGACGCCCTCATGGCCGAGATGGGCAAGCTCCAGGACGAGATCGACGCCGCCGACGGCTGGGATATCGATTCCAAGCTCGGTCAGGCCATGGACGCCCTGCAGCTGCCCGATTCCGACATGCCGGTCAACGTGCTTTCCGGCGGTGAGCGCCGTCGCGTGGCGCTGTGCAAACTGCTGCTCGAGGCTCCCGACCTGCTGCTACTCGACGAGCCCACCAACCACTTGGACGCCGAGTCGATCCTGTGGCTCGAGCACTTCCTGCACAACTATCAGGGCGCGGTGCTTGCCGTCACGCATGATCGCTACTTCCTGGATAACGTTGCCGAGTGGATCTGCGAGGTCGACCGCGGTCACCTTTATCCTTACAAGGGCAACTACTCCACGTATCTGGAGACCAAGGCCGCTCGTATCGAGGCGCAGGGCAACCGCGACGCCAAGCTCGCCAAGCGCATGGAGGCCGAGCTCGAGTGGGTACGCTCCAGCCCTAAGGCCCGTCAGGCCAAGAACAAGGCCCGTCTGGCTCGCTATGAGGAGATGGAGGCCGAGGCCCGCGCAAGCCAGAAGCTCGACTGGACCGACATCCGCATTCCCGTTGGACCGCGTCTGGGCAACAAGGTGCTCGAGGCCCATCACCTGCACAAGGAGTTCGATGGCCGTGTGCTCATCGACGACCTATCGTTCACCCTGCCGCGCAACGGCATCGTGGGTGTTATCGGCCCCAATGGCGTTGGCAAGTCGACCCTGTTCAAGATGATTGTGGGCAAAGAGCCGGTTTCTGGCGGCACGCTTGAGCTGGGTGAAACCGTGCAGATTTCCTACGTTGATCAGAATCGTGAAGGTCTTGACCCGAAAAAGACGCTTTGGGAAGTGGTTTCCGACGGGTTGGATTATATCCGCGTAGGCGAAACTGAGATTCCCAGCCGTGCGTATGTGGCGAACTTCGGCTTTAAGGGCTCTGACCAGCAAAAGCCCGCCGGCGTTCTTTCTGGGGGTGAGCGCAATCGCTTGAACCTTGCTCTTACTCTGAAGCAGGGGGGTAACCTACTCCTGCTCGACGAGCCCACGAACGACCTGGATGTAGAAACGCTCGAAAGCCTCGAAGAAGCGCTGCTGGCGTTCCCCGGCTGCGCAGTAATCACCAGTCACGACCGTATGTTCCTTGACCGTATTGCCACGCATATTCTTGCGTGGGAGGGTACCGACGAAAACCCCGGCAATTGGCATTGGTTCGAAGGCAACTTCGATTCTTATCAGAAGAACAAGATCGAACGTCTGGGTGAAGAAGCTGCAAAGCCCCATCGTCTGCATCGCAAGCTTACGCGCGACTAGTGTTCAGCGGATAGTTTTTCGAATGCTCAAGCAGAGAGGCGGCCTCTTTCGGGGCTGCCTCTTTTTTTGTTGGCAGGTTTCACTGCGGACGTTTGGATTGCGCTCGGAATAAGGCAGCCACAGCGGCATAGCGTTGAAAATCGAAATAGTGCGAATGTACAAAAAAGAGAAAAGGCAACCTCGAAAGAGGTTGCCTTTTCATGCGTAAGCTTGCTGGGATTGAAGCGATCGAAACTTATTTGGCTTTGCCCTGGTTTGCTACAGCGTTGATTTTGGCGTTGATGGTTTCTTCGTCGCCAACGTACTTCTTGTCAAGAACGTTGAAATCCTGGTCAAAGGTGTAAACCAGAGGCACGCCCGTGGGGATGTTTACGCCTACGATTTCATCGTCGGAAAGCTTGTCGAACTGCTTTACCAGAGCGCGCAGGGAATTGCCATGGGCAACGATGAGCACGCGCTTGCCGGCGCGCATCTGAGGCTCGATTTCTTCCTCGAAGTAAGGCCATGCGCGAGCGATGGTGTCTTTCAGGCATTCTGCCAGGGGCATTTCATCGGCAGGAGCGTTGCGGTATGGAGCCATAAGGCGAGGATTGCGTTCGTCGGTTTCCTCCAGTGCGGGAGGACGTACGTCGAAGCTGCGGCGCCAAATCTTAACCTGGTCTTCGCCGTATTTTGCAGCGGTTTCGGCCTTGTTTAGACCCTGAAGAGCGCCGTAGTGACGCTCGTTCAGGCGCCACGTCTTGTTGACGGGCAACCATTCGCGATCCATTGCCTGAAGAATGTGGTTCAGCGTGTGGATAGCGCGCTTGAGGTACGAGGTGTAGCACACATCGAAGTCAAAGCCAGCTTCGGCAAGGGCGCGACCGCCATCGGATGCTTCTTTGCGGCCCGTATCGGTAAGGTCGACATCCATCAAGCCGGTGAAAAGGTTCAGCTTGTTCCATTCGCTTTCGCCATGGCGAACCAAGACGAGTTGCATGGTCGAATCAGTCATGATTCCTTCTCTTTCTCGTAGTAAGCGGGTTGCCCCGATTTTATTCGTAATGCGCGTTGTGTGCTGAGCAAGCAAAGCAGAGAGCACATGCGCAATATATTTAGTATGACGTTTCGACGAACGTGTGGGGCACTGGTCGGGGAGCGTAACCGTGCTTTCGTTGGACGGCGTATTTAAGCTGGGTGCTGCACCTTTCTGTCCTTTGTGCTGTACACGCAGCATGGTAATGGGTTGGTATGATGGAACGAAAAGAAACTGCGCTTTAAGGAGCTTAAGCATGAACGAAATAAAATGCCCGCACTGCGGAAAGGTGTTCCAGGTAGACGAGCGCGGTTTCGCCGATATCTTGCGTCAGGTGCGCACTGCCGAATTCGACAAGGAAATAGCTCAGCGAGAAGGCATGCTGCAAGAACGGAATGCCCAGGCGGTAAAGCTCGCGGTTGCCAAGGCTCAGCAGGATGCTCAAGCGGAAGCTGCTCAGCGCGATGCTCGCATTGCTGAATTGGAAACGCGTCTTGCTGCCGAAAAGCGCGAACGTGAACAGGCGGAAAAGTCGTCTCAGCTTGAGCATGCCAACGAACTTGAAGCGGCGCTTGCGAAGAAGCAAGTTGAAATTGCCCAGTTGCAGGCGGATGTGAAAAGGTTATCGGCCGACCATGATGCGGAAAATCGTATTGCCAAGGCGGAGCATGAACGTCTGCTTTCCGATGCAACCGCTCAGCGTGATGCGGAGATTGCGGCATTGCGCCAGCAGATTTCCTCCCAGGAGAGTGCCTTCAAGCAGCAACTTGAATCGCAGGTTCAGCACTATTCTCAGAAGATGGCCGCCGATAAGGCGGAAAGTGCTCGTGCGGCTGCTGAAGAATCGGCAAAGCTGCAACAGACCATCGCCGCGCAGAAGCAGCAGATAGAGTCGCAAACTCAGCAGTTCAAAGCCGAAAAAGAGCTTGCGGTAAGCGAAGCTCGTGCTGCTGCCGAGCGACAGCGCGATGAGCTGGCTGCTCAGGTTAAGCTTCAGGAAGCCCAGTCTGCGCAGGAGAAGGCCGCCCTGCGCGAGAAGATGACCAATGAACTTGCCGCAAAAGATGAGCTCATCAAGTACAAGGACGAAGAAATCGCCCGCGTCAAGGAAATGAAGGCACGTCTTTCCACCAAAATGGTTGGCGAATCGCTCGAGCGTCATTGCGAAACCGAGTTCAACAAAATTCGTGCCACGGCATTCCCCCATGCGTATTTCGAAAAAGACAACGATGTAGTCGAGGGCACCAAGGGTGATTTCGTCTTCCGCGAAACCGATCCGGCAACGTGCGAAGAAGTGGTTTCCATCATGTTCGAGATGAAGAACGAAAACGATGAAACGCGCACTAAGCACAAGAACGAGGATTTCTTTAAGAAGCTCGACCACGATCGCCGCCAAAAGGGCTGCGAGTACGCAGTGCTCTGCACGCTGCTCGAGCCCGAGAGCGAGCTTTACAACGCCGGTATCGTGGATGTGAGTTACCGCTACGAGAGGATGTACGTGATCCGCCCACAATTCTTCATTCCCATGATTACGCTGCTGCGCAACGCCGCCATGGGTTCGCTGCGCTATAAGCAGGAGCTGGCGGAGTACAAGCAGCAGAATATCGACGTCACGAACTTCGAAGCCAAGATGGAGAAGTTCAAGGACGGCTTCTCGCGCAACTATAACCTGGCGAGTAAGCAATTCGAGTCGGCGATCAAGGAAATCGATGCCGCCATCAAGCAGCTCGAGAAGACCAAGGACGATTTGCGCCGCAGCACCGAGAATCTGCGCCTGGCCCACAACAAGGCTGATGAGCTCACCATTCGCAAGCTCACTTGGGGAAACAAGACCATGAAGGCAGCGTTTGACGAGGCGCGCGAGGCTGCGCCAGAGACAAACGAGGAGCCAGCCGAGGCGGATTCGTATGAGGTCGAGGATGCCGAGTAAGGCATAGCGGATAGTGAAAAAGCGGGGCTGCTGGCGATGTTGCCAACAGCCCCGCTTCGTTTCGTCCCAATATGCTTGGCTAATCCTCGAGCAAATCCTCGATAAAACCGACGCGGTAGTTCTTGAAGATGACCTCGCCACCGTCTTGCGTGGCGTCCAGATCGACATCGCCCATGATGCCAAAGTCGTGGTCGCCATCCTCGTCGGCAAAGATCTGGTGCACGTGCCACACGTGGAGCGCCTTCTCGTCGGACTCGTCGATCGAGAACATAGCAGAGGAGCGCGCGTCGCCGTCGGTGAGAATCTCCTCGTGCTGCTCGTGGTAAGCGTCGAGCGCTTTTTGCCAGCGGATCTCGCTCATGCCCCAGTCGTCGTCGAGCTCGCCCAGGTCGCGAACGTGCTCGCGGGCGGCAAGGGTCACGCGGCGGAAGAGCGCGTTGCGCACCAACAGCGTGCAGCCGCGGCGGTCCGCCACGACCTCGTCGATGCCCTGCGGCGGCGTGGCGTCGAGGGCTGCCGGGTTGCCAGCGTTCTCCCACTCGTCTACCAAGCTCGAGTCGACCGAGCGCACCACAAAGCCCAGCCACGAGATAATGTCGCGCAGGCGCTCGTCGCGCTTCTCGATGGGCACGGTGCGGTCGAGCGAACGGTAGGCCTCTGCCAGGTAGCGCAGCAAAATGCCCTCGGAGCGGGCGATGCCGAGCTTTTGAATGTAGCCCTTAAAATCGCTCGCGCTTTCCAGCATATCGCGCAGGACGCTCTTGGGAGAGAGCTGATAGTCGTTTGCCCAGGGCACTTCCTGGCAGTACTTGTCAAAGGCGGCATCGAGCAAGTCCTCGAGCGGTTTTTCGTAGGTGACATCCTCGATGCGCTCCAGGCGTTCCTCATATTCGACGCCGTCAGCCTTCATTTCGGCCATCGCGCGGTCGCGCGCTGCGCGCTCCTGAGCGCGCAGCACCTGCTTGGGATCCTCGAGCGTTGCCTCGACCATCGAGATCAGGTCCATGGTATAGGTCTCGCTCTCGGGATCGAGCAGCTCCAACGCGGCAAGCAAAAACGGCGAGAGCGGCTGGTCGAGTGCGAAGTCCTCGGGCAGATCGACCGTCAGCGCATAGTCGATGTCTGGTGCGGCGTCAGCCGGGGCGTCGGGTGCGGGCGGCACCTCGGTGAGAACGACGACGCCGGAGTCGATGAGCGTTGCGAAGATCTCGTCGGCACGAACCTCGAGCTTTGCCTTTTCCTCGGGCGTTTGCAGGCTCGTCTCGATGAGATCGTGCACGCGGGCTCGGGCATCGCCGCCCTGCTCGACCACGCTAATTACCATAGAGTGCGTGATGCGCAGGCGCGGCTTGAGCGTCTCGGGCTGCGTCTCGATCAGGCGCTCAAAGGTCTGCTTATTCCAGGTGACAAAGCCCTCGGGGGCCTTTTTCTTTTTAATCTTACGGAGCTTTTTGGGGTCGTCGCCCGCTTTGGCCATAAGCTTGGCGTTCTCGATCTCGTGCTCCGGGGCCTCGGCGATGACCATACCCTCGGTGTCAAAGCCCGAGCGACCGGCGCGACCAGCGATCTGATGGAACTCGCGGGCGCGCAGGCGACGCATCTTGTAGCCGTCGAACTTGGTGAGCGCGGTGAGGACCACGGTGTGGATGGGCACGTTGATGCCGACGCCGAGCGTATCGGTGCCGCAAATGACGGGCAGCAGGCCCTGCTGTGCCAAGCGCTCGACCAGCAGGCGATAGCGCGGCAGCATACCGGCGTGGTGCACACCGACGCCGCAGCCGAGCAAACGTTTGAGGATCTTGCCAAAAGCCGTGGAGAAGCTCGTGCCTTTGGCGGCTTCCTTAATAGCTTCGCGCTGCTCCTTGCTGGCAATGCCAAAGTTGGCGAGGGATTGCGCCGTCGCAAGTGCGGCATCCTGGCTAAAATGCACGATGTAGAGCGGGGCCTCACCGCGGCGCATCGCGAGCTCGACGGTGCCCTCGAGCGAGGTCGTCACATAGTCGTAGCTCAGCGGAACAGGACGCAGGGCGTCGACAACCAAGTCGCAAGCAGCGCCGGTGTGCTCCTCGAGTGAGGCGGCGATGGCAGTGACATCGCCGAGCGTGGCGCTCATGAGCATAAACTGCGTGTGGGGCAGGGTGAGCAGCGGCACCTGCCAGGCCCAACCACGATCGGGGTCGGCAAAGTAGTGGAACTCATCCATGGCCACGCAGCCTGCGTCGGCATCTTCGCCCTCGCGCAGTGCGTCGTTGGCAAGGATCTCTGCCGTGCAGCAGATGACGGGCGCTTTGGTGTTGATATGCGTATCACCGGTGATCATACCGACGTTATCGCGGCCGAGCACCTGTACCAGGTCGAAGAACTTTTCGCTGACCAGGGCCTTGATAGGGGCCGTGTAGTAGCAGCGCTTGCCCTGTGCCATGCCCATAAAGAGCATGCCCAGTGCGACGAGCGATTTACCCGATCCGGTCGGTGTGCCCAAAATGACGTGATCGCCGGCGGCTAGGTCCATGAGGGCCTCTTCTTGGTGATCCCACAGCTCAATGCCGCGATCGCTCGTCCATTCAAAGAAGCGTTCGAAGGCCTGGTCGGGCGTGAGCCATGGTTCGGGCTCGCTACCATCCTCGGGCTCCCACCAGGTGGGGGAGAGCGCGCCGAGCGATCCGAACTCGGCCTCGGTTCCCGTGCCGCCCGAGAATGAGCTAGCGGCGCCCGAGCCTGAGACGGTGCTGGCGGCGGTATCTGTCGTGCTTTGCGTCATGCGGGTAACTTTCTCTCGCGTTTGTCCGCCATCCATTATGGCGTAGCGGCGGCGCGGGATGCCAGCGCGCGAGAAAATGCAGGAAATGGGCGTTCTGCCCAGCCGTTTGGTGCGGTCGCCAGCTAAGTGAGTAGACTTTTTGCGATATCGCGAGCACGCGACTTTTGCGCAAGGGCTCTACCTGCGGTTTTAGTTTTCGCTATGCGGGTTGTGCTTGGCTATTGCTAAAAAGTCTACTCACTTAGGTCTGAGGGTCGTTCGCTGGCGCTTATTTGCGCTTGTTTGCCGATGCCGCGACCATCAGAAGCCCCTAGGACTCCTGCGGTAAGCGCTTCTTGCCCTTGCGGGCGCGGTTTCTAAAGTTCTCGACGGCTTCTTCCATGCCGAGGGGCACGTAGGTGAGCTCATCGAGGTTATCGGGCAGGTAGCAGGCAAGACTTTGCTCCTGCATGCGACCCTCTGTGAGCTGTTCGTCGGTGGGTTGCGCGCCGGGTGTGGTGCAAATGCCATAGACGACGGCGCCCATCTCGCGCGTACGGCACTCGTACTCGGTCTCGGGATGCTCGGGATGGTCGCGGCGGACGTCGTCACTTACCCAAAGCGTGTCG
>USDH01000037.1 GCA_900553415.1 uncultured Collinsella sp.
CTTCGCCCGACACCGCAATCGCCCCCAGCGCATCTACCTCGACGCCTAACCACCACAAAGGGGGCAGGCACCTTTGTGGTGGTTTGCTGGGCAATGATGACAGAACCGTAACGTTTCCCCAGATAAAACCTGCCAAAATAAACCTGTCCCTTTTTGGCAGGTTTCTAGAAAGGCTATTCGGACTGTGAAGGATTCCGACCTCTCCACAACGGCTGCGCGCGATGCCGCTCGCATCGTCTGGTTTAAGCGCTACCCCGCCAAGCAGACGCTCATCGCATTTTTGCTCGCGCTGTTGGCGACCACGGCGTTTTCCATCGATCCCGCCCCGGTGTCGAGCAACGCAGTCTTGGCGATTGACCCCAAAGCCTCGGGCATGCTGTACGTGTGCTACGAGGTGCTCCTCTCGTTTGCCGGCCATACCGACGCGGTCATGCTGCTTGCACTTGCCTGCCTGCTCACCTTGCCGTTTCGCTACGTGTTCTTTGGCCGTGGCGACACCTGGCGTCCATCGATCATTCTGCCGTCGCTGTTCTTCGCCATCTGCATGGTGTTCGGTCGCAGCTACGATCTCACCGATTCTGCCGAGATCGTACTCGGCGACAAGGCTCGCATCATCTGCGCCTGGATTGGCGGCGCGGGCTGGATGCTCTTGGCGGTCGTTGCCTTCTACCTTGCCTTTGAGTGTCTAGATTGGCTGAGCTCTCGGCGCATTCCGTTTTCGGAGGCGCACTTTGGCCGCGTATGGCGTGTGGCTCACGCCGTGCTCTCGGTCCATCCCTTTGCCGGGCCCTTCCTGGTGCTTATGGTCGCCTGGGCGCCCACGCTCATCGCTTCGCTGCCCGGCCTTTTTATGGGGGACACCGGCGCGCAGATTCGCCAGTGGTTCAACTATCCCAACGGCACGAGCGACTACCTGCGCCTACTCAACCCCAACGTGCTGCTCAACGGGCATCATCCTGTAGTGCACACGGCCATTATCGGCTCGTGCGTTCAGCTGGGGCTTTCACTGTTCAACAGCGCCAACGCAGGTCTTGCCATCTACACCTGTGCTCAGTTCGTCATCACGGCTGCCTGCATGGCCTATTCCATTTCGTCGCTGCGCAAACTGGGCGTGAGTCTGCCGGTTCGCGGTGCGATCCTGCTGTTCTTTGCGTTTATGCCGATGTTCTCTAACTACGCGGTGTTGCTCACCAAAGACGTGCTCTTTGCCGACGCGTTCTTGGTGCTGCTGGTACAGACCGTCAAGCTCGTGGCATGTGGCTTGCCCCGTCGTGATGCCAATGTCGAGCGAGCGGGCGAGAAAACTCCCGTGCTCTTTGCGCGCCACGACTGGCTGCTGCTTGCGCTGGCTGCTATGGGTTCCACGTTCCTGCGCAACGGCGGCCTGGTGTTTCCCCTGGCGGCATGCGTAATCGCGGCGGCGTTTTGCGTATGGGACGTGCATGTGGCTCGTCGTGCAGCCAAGCAGGCTGGCGCTGCGCCTTCGGGCGCCATCTCGCGTTTCCGCTGGGTGGGAGTTCTTGCGGTGCTTGCACTCTGTCTTGCCTCTAATATGTACTTCACCAAGGTGTTTATGCCGGCGCACGACATTACGCCCGGTTCCAAGCGCGAAATCCTCTCGATTCCGTTCCAGCAGACGGCTCGTTTCGTCCAAAAGCACGACGGCCTCAACTCGGGCGTCAACCCCACGGTTAAGGAGGACGGCACCATCGTGGAGGCTCCTTGCGACGGCTTGGTGACCGACGAAGAGCGTGCCGTGATCGACCGTGTGCTCAAGTACGAGAATCTGGGCCGCCGCTACAACCCCGACAAGTCGGATGCCGTCAAAAATTGCTTTAACGAATACGCCTCGCAGGAGGACATCGATGCCTATTTTGAGGTATGGGCCCAGATGTTTAAGAAGGATCCCGAGTGCTATATTTCGGCGCTTATCAATAACTACTATGGTTATTTTTATCCGAGCGCGCGCGATGCCTGGGTCTACAGCACGGCGCGTAGTGCCGAGATCATGGCGCGTCCCGACAACCTCAAGTACTTCGACTTCCATCCGGTTGACAGCAACGTGGTGCGCTGGTGCGACCACCTGATCAATCTGTACCGTGTGGCGGTGCAGCGCATCCCGTTTATTTCGCTCACCATGAGCTCGGCCACCTATGTGTGGATCATGATCGCCGTGGTGGTCTACCTGCTGCGTCGTCATTCATGGCGTGCGCTGGCGATCTGGGTGCCGCTGTTGGGCGTGCTCGTCGTGTGCCTGATTGGCCCGTGCAACGGCTCGACCTACATGCGCTATCTGTATCCGGTCATCGCTTGCATGCCCTTCGCCATCGGCGCCACCGTCACCCGCAGCGACTTTCTCTGGTCCTAACTTGGTGCATTGGGGGTCAGGTTTCTTTGCACCAAAGGGGGCATCATCACGACGCCTTCATTTTGGGGTTTATCTCGCAGGCCAGTAGGTATATCATAACGACGTTTGTTTATATTGCCCGAGCATCTGCGCTGGGCTTTAGGTCGAAACCGATAGGAGACACGTATGTCCGGACACTCTAAGTGGGCCACAACCAAGCATCGTAAGGGCGCGCAGGACGCCAAGCGTTCCGCCCTCTTCTCCAAGCTCAGCCGCAACATCACCGTTGCTGCCCGTCTCGGCGGTGACCCGCTGCCCGAGAACAACGCCAGCCTCGCCGCTGCCGTTGCCAAGGCCAAGGCTCAGTCCATGCCTAAGGACAAGATCAAGTCCGCTATCGACAAGGCTTTTGGTTCGGGTGCCGACGCTGCCGTCTACGAGAACATCGTGTACGAGGGCTACGGTCCCGCCGGTGTCGCCGTCTATGTCGACTGCCTGACCGACAACCGCAACCGTACCGCCGCTGATGTCCGTTCCGCCTTCTCCCACGCTGGTGGCAACCTGGGCACCTCCGGCTCCGTCGCCTTCCAGTTTGAGCGCAAGGGCCAGATCGTCGTCGCCAAGGAGATCCTGGACGAGAACGCCAAGAAGGAGACCATGATCGCCAACGGTGCTGCCGGTGACGAGGATGAGTTCATGATGGCCATCGCCGAGGCCGGTGGCGAGGACTACGAGGATGCCGGCGAGGAGTGGATCGTCTGGACTACTGCCAACGAGGTCATGGCTGTCTCCAAGGCGCTCGAGGAGCAGGGCGTCCAGGTCAAGGGCTCCGAGACCACCATGGTCCCGACCACCCCGACCGAGGTCTCCGGCGCCGACGCCAAGAAGGTTCAGCGCCTCATCGACCGTCTTGAGGAGCTCGACGACGTCCAGGATGTTTACAGCACCATGGACATGACCGACGAGGTCATCGCTGCCCTCGAGGAGGAGTAGCGCCCGCACGGGTTAAGCCGTGCATATCTGGGCATAATGAAGCGAGCATGCAAGCCTCGTGGAATAGATGAGCCGGATCCGCGTGCGTAGAGCACCGGACCCGGCTCTTTTATAATGATGCGAACCGTTTTGCATTACGAGAGCCGAGATTTGAAGGGAGCGCCACGTGCGCGTACTCAAACGAGCCCTAGCGATCGTGTATCTTGCCGCCGCCATCGTGGCGCTGGGTACGCTTGTCTGCCAGTTTTGGGGGCCGTATACGTATCGCTTTATGCTGCTGATGCGCGACCCCATGCCGCGCATCGTCGTCACGGCGTGTGCCGGCGTCGTGGCGCTTGGCGTACTGCTGAGCTTCTTCCGCCTGATGTTTGCTCGTCGCGAGCCGTCCTGCGTGCATCCGGCGGGAGAGCGCAATATCGAGGTCACGCTCGCGGCGCTTTCTTCGTGTGCTAGGGCTGCTGCCGAGCGCGACGACCGCGTGATGGTCGAGCATGTCGAGGCACGCGTCCAAGGCCCCGACGATTCGCACGTCCGATTTAAGGTCGAGGCTATCGCGCTTGACGATAAGGACGTGGCATCTCTGGCTACTGCGATGCAGCAGCGCATCGAGGAAGCTTGCGACACCATGCTCGGCACGCCGGGTACGACCACGCGCGTCCGTTTTTTGCCGTCCAAGACTACCGTCCAGACCGTGGAGGTTTCCGGTGAGTGATACCAATCAAGATAAGACCGCTCGTACGCCGCGCCTGACGATTGACCAGAGCGCCACACCGGCGAGCGAACCTGTTGATTCCAAAGCAGAGGCAACCGAGTTGCAAGATGCGGCAGCCGCGGATTTTGACGAGGCTATGGGTCTCATCAAGGGTACGGGCGCTGCCATCTGGAGCTATGCTGTGCGTCATCCCAACACCACGCTCGGTGCCGTCGCTGGCTTTATCCTCGCCGTGTTGGTGCTCACGCTCGGCCTGTGGGACACGCTCGTCATTGCATTCTTCGTGCTAATCGGCGCCGTAATTGGCCAAATTCGCGACGGCGAGAACGGGATCGTCAACTTCTTCGGCCGTCTGTTTAGCGGCCGCTAATATGTATTCGACTGTCGCATCCGCGGCAGGCATAAGGAGGAACCATGGCTTTTAATACGAAGGTCGATATGGCCGATACCGAGCTCGAGGCAGACGAGACCGTCACCGCCGAGGCCGAGGACGTAACGCTCGAGGATGAGGCGCTCGTCGAGGCCGAGTCCGATGTGGATGAGGATGACGAGGAAGCGGACGAGTCCGAGGACTCGCTGACCTATTCCAACGGTGTGATCGAGAAGATCGTTGCCATGGCCACCCGCGAGGTTCCGCACGTTCTTGGCATGAAGGGTAACCTCATGCACTTTGTGCAGGAGCAGTTTGGTGCCGAGAATCTGACCAAGGGCGTGACGGTCGAGGTCACCGATGACAATCGCGTGGTCGTCAACATCTCCGTCATCATCGAGTACGGCGCCTATGCGCCCGCGATTTTCGACGACGTTAAGGCGCGCGTGACCGAGCGTCTGGCCGC
Organism: uncultured Collinsella sp.; assembly: GCA_900553415.1. Taxonomy (GTDB): domain Bacteria; phylum Actinomycetota; class Coriobacteriia; order Coriobacteriales; family Coriobacteriaceae; genus Collinsella. The sequence goes on from USDH01000037.1 coordinate 4,889, forward strand.
GATGACTGGCCTTGAGGTGGCGGGCGTCAACCTGCGCATCGAGGACGTCATCACCCCCGAGGAGTACGAGCACCGCACCAGCCAGCACGAATAACCTTCCAAAAGGGGACAGGTTTGTTTTGGCAGGTTTTATCTGCGAAAACATTAAACGGCCGACCGCGCAAGCAAAAGCGTGGCCGGCCGTTTTTGTACGCTCCCGATATAGTCATACCGCTCGTCTAACTAAGGGTTGCAATCCCCACGTTCCGCGTTACCCTAATGAGCGCATTGTTTCCAAATTGTTAACGAGGAGTTGCCGTAATGGCCGACGAGCACGAAACAGAAAGCAAGGCATGGGCAATTGAGGCCGCTGCGGCAGAGGCGGCGTCGCGTGCTGCCGAGGAGGTGCATCGTCCTCCCGTAGTGCCGATGGAGCGCGTGGTCGATCGCACCGATATCGAGCGCGGCGAGCGTGCCGGCCAAAAGCGCAGCCAGGAGCCGGGCTTCCCGCGCTTTTTTGCCGAGCTCAATCTGGGTCTGATTCTTACGGCCTTTGCCATCGTTGCGTTTAAAACCCCTAATCACTTTGCTTTTGGCGGCACCTCGGGCGTGTCGGTCATTCTGTCCACGCTGTTCCCGACTCTGCCCGTCGGCGTCTTTATGTGGATTATCAACGCGGTTCTCGTCGTTTTGGGCTTTATCTTTTTGGAGCGCAAGGCGATTCTTTGGAGCGTCTTCGCCTCGTTTGCGTTGTCCGCCTATGTTTCGCTGTTTGAGCTCTTTATTCCGACCGATGTCTCGATGACGGGCGATATGTGGCTCGACCTGTGCTTTGCCGTCATCTTGCCGGCGCTCGGCAGCGCTATTGTCTTTGACATCGGCGCCTCGACGGGTGGCACGGACATTCTTGCCATGATCCTCAAGCGCCGCACGACGCTCGAGATTGGCCGTGCCCTACTGCTGGTCGATATCGGCATCGTGACCATCGCGGCCTTTTTGTATGGCCCGCGTGTCGGTCTGTATTGCGTGCTCGGCCTGTTTGCCAAGACGCTTGTGGTCGACAAAGCCATTGAGAGCATTCACCTGCGCAAAGTCTGCACGGTCATTTGTTCCGAGCCCCTTAAGGTCGAGGAGTTTATCGTCAAGCATCTCAACCGCACGGCGACCATCAGCCGCGGCTACGGTGCCTTCTCGGGCAAGTGCGTGACGGTGATCATGAGCGTGCTGAGCCGCCGCGAGGCCGTGCAGCTGCGTCGCTATGCTCGCGAGGTCGATCCCGGTGCCTTTATCACGATCGTCGACAGCTCCGAGATCGTCGGCAAGGGCTTCCGCGGAACAAACTAACGCGGACGCACTCATCAAACAATCGAAAAGTGCCTCACGCATTGCGAATACGCCATCTAAGAGCATTTGTCCCCCACTTTGGGCGATAATGATGTCAAAGACATCGTTTGCGATCCGGGTGATTCGCTCAAGATACGAAGGGATGATTTCGATGTTCTGTTCGCAGTGTGGCGCTCCCATGGGCGATAACGACAAGTTCTGCGGCGCGTGTGGTGCTCCTAATGCCGGTGCCGCTGGACCCGCTCCCCAGGGACAGCCTCAGCCCCAGCAGTTTGTTCCGCAACCGCCCGTGGCGAATGCGTCCAAGGGCTGTGTGGCTCAGGCGTTTGAGGACATGACCAAGACGCCGGGCGTGCTGCAGCGCGTGTGCCAGATTGCTTTTTTGCCGGCGCTTATCTGTGTCGTGTCGGTACTCGTGTTGTTTATTCCCGTTATTGGCGGTATTGCAGCTGCCATCGGCTTTTTGGCAGCTTGCATTGCGAGCGTGTGTGGTTCCGGCTTTGGTATTGAGTGGGGTCGCGATCTGTCGCTCAAGGTTGATGACGGTATGGATCGTCCACTCATGCGTTCCACGTCGTTTGGCCTCGGAGGCTTTTCGAGCGTTATCTCGGTCGTGCTCGAGGTTATCGCTGCCATTCCCGTGATCGGTGTAGCGCTTTCGCTGGTGGAGGGCGTGGTAATTGGCGCTGCGGGCTCGTATTCTTATTACGGCTCTTATGCGCTCGAGGCTGCGCTGTTTGGCTCGCTTGGCTTGCTTGTCCTGGCGCTAATTGCCTCGGCGATTCTGGGTGTCTTCTTTAAGATGTTCGCCGACATTGCCGTGATGCACTTTGCGGTGACCGGTCGTGTCGAGAGCGCGTTTTCGCTCGATAAGGTCTGGGCCGCCTTTAAGCACAACAAGACCAAGCTGTTCTGTGCTTCGTTCCTTCCCGAGTTTTTGACGGGCCTGGTCGCCAACGTTGTCACATGGATCTTGACGGTTGTCTTTGGCGCCATTGCCTCTGTCGGTATGTATAGCTACTACTATCGTCCTACGGTTATTGAGGCGCTTGTTACCGGCGGTGGCATCACACTCGTGCTGTTCCTGGTGCTGGTCGCTTTTGTCACCGTATTTCTTACGGTCTTTGGCAAGATGCTCAAGCACCGTGCCGTTGGCTATTGGGTTGCACGTTATGCAAGCGAGTGGGCCGACGAGGACAAGGACGACGTCCTGACTTTTGTATTGCCCTTCGAGAAGAAGTCCGCTCCCTTGGGTTACAGCGCTCCGGATGTCGCACCCGCACCCGAACCCGCACCCGAGCCTGCGCCCGCACCCGCACCCGAGCCCGCGCCTGAGCCGGCACCTGCACCTGCACCTGCACCTGAGTCGGCGTCCGAGCCAAGCTCCGACGAGGAGCCTCAGGACGAGTAGCCACGCCGTCTGCCATTTGGGGACGGGCTAGAAATAGCGCTTGAAGAATGAGCGGGGGCGGACGTTTCGATACGTCCGTCCCCGCTCTGCTTTAGCCAGGCTGTTATGGATGGGTGTGACGACTACTCGTCGTGCTTCTCCTCGCGGCGCGCGGCGGCGCGTGCATCGTGGATGCCCTTGATCGCGGCATGGCGAGCCGTTCGGGCATCATGGATGGCGTCGCGAGCCTCGGCGGTCGTCGCCTTGGCAGAGCGCAACTTGGCGGCCAGATCGGGGTTGGTTTCGGCGACCGCGGTAATCGCGGGGCCGTCGAGCTCCTCTTGCGTGGGCTCGGCCAAAAAGTCGATAGCATACTGGGCGGCCACCATGGAGCCTTTTGCCAGCACAGTCTCGTCGATCTTGTAAAAGCAGGAATGCTGAGCGTACGTGGCGCCAATCTTGGGGTTGCGCGCACCTACAAAGGCGAGCACGCCCGGCACGCGGCGCAGGTACTCCGAAAAGTCCTCGCCCGAAAGCGTGCCGCGGTAATGTCCCTCGCCGGCGGGGCCCAGGCATTTGAGTACGGCCTGGCGGCAGCGCTCGCTCGATGCGGCTTCGTTTTCGACTTTGTAGTTGGCGATGGTGTAGTCGGTGAGCTTGGCTTCGGCGCCCAGGGCTGCCGCGGTATGCTCCACGATGCGGCGCATGAGCTCCGGCATTTCCTCGTGGGTCGAGTCGCCGTAGGTGCGCACCGTGCCGGCGAGGTAAGCCGTGCCGGCGATAACATTGCGCGCGGTGCCGCCATGCAGCTCACCGACGGTGATAACGGCCGGCTCGTAGGGGCTAATCTCGCGCGAGACGATAGTCTGCAGTGCGTTGACGATCTCAGCGGCAACCATAACGGCGTCGTGGCCGCGCTGGGGCATGGCACCGTGGCATGAGGTGCCGCGGACATCAATGCGGAACCAGTCGGTATTGGCCATGCGCGGACCGGGCTCGCAGCTTACGGTGCCGGCGTCAACCTCGCTCCAGATATGCGCGGCGTAGGCACCATCGACGCCGTCGAGCACGCCCGTGCCGATCATGAGCTTGGCGCCCTGGCCGTTTTCCTCGCTGGGCTGGAAGACGATGCGGACCTCGCCGTGGATGTCGTCGGTCATATGGCGCAGGATTTGCAGCGTGCCGAGCATCATGGCGATATGGCAGTCGTGGCCGCAGGCGTGCATGCAGCCCTCGTTGACGCTGGCGAACTCTTCGCCGGTCTGCTCGGTGACGGGCAGGGCGTCGATGTCGGCGCGCAGCAGGATGCGGCGGCGTGGCGTGCCGTCCTCGCGATAGGCATCCGGCGCGGTACCGCGAAGCGTTGCCACCAAGCCGGTCTTGAGCGGACGCTCGTAGGGGATATTCATGGCGTCGAGCTGGTTGGCGATGTCAGAAGTCGTGCGCTCCTCGGCGAGGCTCAGCTCCGGGTGCTTATGGAAGTGGCGGCGCTGCTTGATGATGTAGGGTTCAAACTCGGCGGCGATATCTTGGATGGCTGCGGTGACGTCGTCAGCCGCGCGAGCCTCGGTCGCCGCCATAATCTGCTGTGCCTTGGTCTTCGTCATGGTCGATTTGCTCCTTGCTGGTTTTTGCAAAATCGTACAAGCTCATTCCAGTATGCCACCTGCCACTTGGCCTGGCAAAGGTGCCGTTTGCCGCTTGGCGTTTTGTGGCGGGAGCGGGGGAGTACACTCGGGGGTGTTGAATTTCCTGCCAGAGATGGGGATGCCCATGCAACATATCGATCGGATTATCCGCTCCAAGAACGTCTTTACCGCGCAAGACGGCATCGATACCGCCCGCGAGCTGGCGATTGCCATCGCAGGCGACCGTATCGTCGCAGTCGGTGCGCCCGATGACGTGATCGCCGCCGTTCCCGCCGCCACGTCGGTTATCGATTACGGCGAGCAGTTTGTCTGCCCAGGTTTCCATGACGCTCATCTGCACTTCTTCCATACCTCGGTCGGCTCCTCGCCGTACATGCTCATGGATATGGGCACGTCCGAGGCGGCGCTGGTACAACACGCGCTTGAGTTTTCCCAGGACCTGCCCGACGACGCTTGGGTTGTAACGCAGGGTTGGCGCGACTACCGCTGGGACCCGCCCGAGCATCCCACTAAGGCGTCGCTCGATGCGGCATTTCCCGATCGTCCCTGCGTTATGTATTCGGGCGACGGGCATACGCTTTGGCTCAACAGCCGCGCACTCGAGGCGCTCGGCGTCACACACGACAGCGAGCCGCCAGCGGGCGGCAGCTACGACAAGGATGCAAACGGCGAGCTCACGGGCATTGCTCACGAGGCGGCTGCCATGCAGCTGCTACCGCGCTGCCTTGAGTGGCTGGGCGAGGATCGCATCGCAAGCGCTTACGCCGATCAAATGAGGCGGATGGCCGAGCAGGGCATCACCTCGATATGCGATATGTCGCTCATGCCCATGCCGGGCTGCGACTTTATCCGCGACGATGTCTACGACAAACTGCAGGCAGCCGGCAAGCTGGACATCCGCGCCCATCTGTTCCCCACGCTGCTGGATGACCAATCGCGCTTGGAAGAGCTACAGACCCGCTACGCGAACAACGCGCTGCTCTCGGCGCCGGGCTTTAAGCAGTTCTTCGATGGCGTGTCGAGCGAACACACGGCATATCTCACCGAGCCCTATACCAATCCGCGCTTCCCGGGCGACCAGGGCCGTCTGACGGTTCCGGCTGAGCGCATGCGCAAACTGGTTCTGGCGGCCGCGGAGCGCGGTCACACCGTGCGCATCCACGTCATTGGTGACGGTGCGATTCATGCCGCGCTGGATATCTTCGAGGAAGCGGCTGACCTGTACGGCCTGCCCCAGCACGGTCATAACACGCTCGAGCATCTGGAGAACCTCTTGCCCGAGGACATCGACCGCCTGCGCAAGCTCGACGTGGTTGCCTCGAGCCAGCCCTGCCATATCACGCTCGA
>USDH01000038.1 GCA_900553415.1 uncultured Collinsella sp.
GCGGACGGACCGCTGCGGCGCTTACGCGCCTTGCGAGCTGCGCTGGCAAACGCTTACGCGTTTACTCAGCTCCGCGCCCTCACGGGGTTCGATTCCGTGCGAGGGCTACATAAAAGAAAAGGACCCCTTTGCAGAGGTCCTAGTCAATTCAAGGTGGCGGGGAAGGGAATCGAACCCCTGACACGAGGATTTTCAGTCCTCTGCTCTACCAACTGAGCTACCCAGCCATTTGAGGTGTGCCTTGTTTCAAGGCTTGATTAGTATAACCAAGGACGCGTTCCGGTCAACCGAGAATTTCAAAAAAGTTTTTGAGCACAGCCTCGGTTCTTTAAATCGGCACGTCAGAGGCATCAGCCGGCAGCAAGAAGTTTTTCGCTCAGTCCCTTAAGCCGGCACGCGTTGGAGAGCAGGGGTCGAAACAATGATTGAAGGACGCTCTAGTACGGCCCGGGCGCCGGGGCAGGAGCACATACGCCAGGGACATACGTTTTCGTAGCGCGCGAGGATATTGCCGTCGCGATCGATGAAGGCGATGTCGATGGGATAGGCCATAAAACACGTGTGGACCGAAGAGCAGCGTGGAAACGCCATGACGAGCGGCAAGCCGTTGGCGGCAACCGGACGCCGTCCCAGCATGCCGCGCAGGCGCACGACAAACGACTCCGCCACCACAAACTCAGCCGGCGTCCAACCCAGCCTATTGAGTGCCCGCGCGTAGGCGATGTAGGACGAGACCGCGGTCACATGACCACCCCCGGACGCCACGGATCGACCGTCACCGCGCGCTCGTGCGACAACGTTGTCGGCGCCCCCAGCGAAACGCCAGCGATGCTGAGAGAAGTCGGCCACGGCTCATAGTGCATGGTGCAGGTGTAGGTCCTAAACGTACCGGATAGGGAGAGCAGGCCACCATCCGATGCCTCCGCGCCTTGCTCGCTCGACACTTCGATCCGCAAGTCATAGCCTTCCATGGCATTCAGAATTTGAGTCTGAACCGTCGCCGAGGCATCGGCAGAGCTTTCGTCGCCCTCCCCCTCCGACGCCACGGCGTGCGCCAACACGATGTCGGGTACCACGCGGTCGAAGCGCGCGACAGCGCTGGCAAAGATCATGACGTTGTACACGATGAGTGCCAGCACCAGCAAAACGGGTGTAACCACTGCCATCTCCACCGTCGCTTGGGCGCGCTCCTCGCGCAGACGCATGCGGATACTCATTACGACCCACCGCCCAGAGCGCCAACCAGCGTGGCGACATCGACGGTGAGTGGGATGGAGCCACCGCCGGGCAGAGGAATCTCCGCAAGCGTGAACACCGTACCGCTAATGGTGCGTTCGACTTGATATTCCAACGCCTCGCAAAGCGCCTTGGGATCGGTCACGCCCAACGGAATACTTCGCAGCTTGTCTTGCGCTTGAGAGAAACCGGCAATGTCAGACCCCGGACTCTTAATGACGTTGGCGGAATCGGTCAGCACCGGCTTTCGCAGGCGCAAGTCGCACGGTTCCAGACCCAACGCCGCCACGGACGCCGAAACGGTATCGCCGAGCCACGATGCGATGGAGCCCAACGCGCCGCTGCCCCCTCCTAGGCCTTTAATCATCTCGTCCATAAGTTCGTCGGCCGAACCTTGGATGTCTCCGTATCCCACAAGCAGCCGCCCCCAAACATCCATGACGCCGTCGAGCACACCGGCAACGCCGCCCGAGCGTTCCTTCAATGTCGAGAAAAATCGCGAAAGCACGTTGTTTTGCGCCGTCGCCTCATCGGGCGCCAGCACCGCGGCAGAGATGGCACCGCGATCGCCAAGCCTGACTGCCGTGTTAAACGAAGAGTTGAGCTCATCGGGGCTCGAGATGGCACCCGAAACCGCAAAGGCAACCACGCCGTTGCGACCGGGCGGAGCGATACGCGGACGCTCGCCCGAAAGCGCTTTAATGGCCTGGTCAAACGCATTGCCCGCACGGTCGGCTTCGTCCTCGGTCTGACGCTCGAGCTCGAGCTCCTTGTTGCGACAGTCGACGTAGTCCTCCAGGGCGTCTTTAAACTTGTCAAAGTGATACTCGAAGCCGTTTTCGATCGATGTAGAAGGAGCGGCGACGGCACCAAGCGACGAAACGCCAAAATGGCATTTGCTGCATTTATCCTGTCCATCGTAATCGGCAACCGAAGCAAATCCGCTCGGCGTCCCTTTCTTATAGTTAGGGCAGGTCGTCCCGTAATGCAGATACGCCTTGTCATCGTTCACGCTCGTCGGCCACACTGCATCGGTATAGAGCTCCGTCGCCCGAACCTCATCAGAGTTGCGCGGCAACAGTGGAATATAGGAGGAAACCCTGTCTCCGTTCTCGGTTATATATGCCCGATCGACCCCCGCACTCGCATAGGTATAAAACGCCTTACGCGCCGCAGACTCTGCCCTCATCTCGACACTCGAGCCGTGGGGCTTCTCATTTGTCAGACGCCAATGGTAGTAGTCCTTCGCGCGATCAAGGGCAACTTGAGGCTCCCACGTAACGCTCGAAGCGTAATGCGGATTTTGAACACCGGAGAGATCCGTTAGGCTTTTCGCGCGCTCCCACATACACGAACAGCTGCCGACCGAACCTTTATCCGATCCACCGCAATCCGCTAGCCAGGCACGCTCCTTTGCCTTCGCCGTCTCCTCCGATGCTTTTTGTAGCTCCTCGGCCGCGCGCTCCAGATCTTCCGACGCATCTTTAATGGCATCGGTCGAGATCTCGGAACCCTCGAGCGCAACAAAATCAGACTCGGATGTCCTGGGCACGGCAAGCGCCGTACCGGTATAGGTCACACTATCGGTATCCTGCGCCGACACCGCCTGCGTGGCACGCGCGGCGATCAGATACGGCAGAGCCGTCTCGATTTTCTGTAAGCCTTCCGATGCGCTTTTTGCAAACTTGTTGCGCGTTTTAATGATCTCAATCCCGGTGTCGACCATATTGCCGGCAACTGGTTCGGCACCCGGGATGAGGATGGCGACCAGGCCCGTCCCGATCGTGGCAAACCCCGCCAGCCCCAGACTCAAGATGCTCGCATCAACCACCGTGGCAGCCGTGTGATAGGACGACACTACGTTGGCACCCGCCAGCGCGCCGCTATCGGCCGCCACCTGGGTATCCCCGGCACGCGACATGCTCCATATCGCCGCCGTCGACGAAAACAGCAGCGTGAGCACCACCAAGATGACCACCGCAGAGGAGAGCGTGGTGTAGGCACCGTCTTCGATAAACAGATCGACACCGGCTCGACCCATAAAGCCGCCTCGCTTGCGATGGCAGCTCGGACGGCACGTCAAAACGCGTCTAGACCAGAAACGCTTAATCCCATGTAGCAATCCACGAATCATAGTCTCCCTCCAGCCATTCGGGACGCGATTGATACGAGACATCGACTTTGAGCTCAACGTAGCCGCCCTCGGCGGTACCACCCATAGCCTGCGCAAACGCACCGATCACAGGCAACGGCTTGACCTCGCCGGAAACGGACACGGACGAGACGCTACCCGCATCTGCCCGGCCAAGCTCGATATCCCACGACAACGGCCCGCCGGCATGAAAGATCGAAACGTTGGGCACTGCGGCAAGTCGGCGGCGGGCGAACTCCTTAAGATCGTCGTCCTCCGCCGTCGTCGTGGTCATGAGCCGCGCGGTCTCGGCGGCGGCAGACTCCATGACCGCGCGCGTATAGAGCAGGCACACCGGTTGCAGTGCGAGAAGGATGAGCGTCAGAAACGTCGGCAGCAAAAAAGCGGCCTCGACCGTAGACTGCGCCCGGTCCTCGCGCGCGGCATCAATACAACGCGATGTCCTTAGCGGCCGCAGCGGCGTCGATAACCGACGTCGAGGCAACGCCATGGGATGCCGCCCGCTCAACCAGCGCCGCCAAGCGCCCATCGGTGCCAGCGCGCCAAAGCCCCGCGATCGCCAGCACGATCGATAACAGCGCCACCGTGACGATGGCGTATTCCACAGTCGCTTGGGCAACCTCTTCACGCAGAACGCCATGCATTTCACGATCCCTCCTTTGAGCTTATTGTTTGCGGGACCAGGCGCACGGCGCGCAGACGACACGAAGCATCGCCAGTATCCGCGGCAACCGTCACCATATCGACCCAGCCGCGTCCGTCACGCACGATAGCGCCCCACACGTTTCCCTTGATGTCGAGATAGCCGCTCAGAGCAAGTTGTGCCGTGGGTACCTCGCGATAGGCACGCAGCATATCCTCCGCCGCTTCGGTCATCGGTCGGTCCTCGGACCATGCAAGCCGGACCGCAATCGCGTTGCCCTCAGGCGAATCCGTCGCAGTGCCAGACCGCTTGTCGAGCGTCCGCAGAAAGGTTTGCGCCGTGATAGCGACATCCGAATCGTCCGCATCTCGCATCTCATCTTCTTGAGACGCCACCGCCGAATCTGAGCCCAAATCGGAGGCGGTCCCAGGACGCTGCTGCCGCGCGACGTTAAGCCCCCAAAGCACCGCCGCTATCGCCACGGTCAGGCAAGCAAACACCAGCAGCACCCCGATGGGACGCTCGCCCTCTACAGGCTGTTGATGCCCTCGCTGATAGCGTTCCATAGATCTTGGACCTTGCCCTTAAATGCGACGATGGCGATAATCGCGATCACCACGAGCACGCCGACCAAGATGGCATACTCGGTGGTACCCTGTGCACTCTCCTCCTGCAATAGTTCCTTGGCGCGCTGACGAACATGTGCCGCCCGGCAAAACGCCCAGCCCTGGACCTTGCCAGCAGCGTCAGTCATCGTGTTCATGTATTCCTCCCTACATCATCCCGCCTGCTCCCAGCAGCGGGCCCAATATGGACAGAAGCAACGCCGGCAAGATGAGCGTGCCGGTGGGAATCAGCAGCTTGACGGGCGCACGCTCGATCTCGCGCTCGACCGCGGCGCGATGAGCCGCACGGATCTCGCGACTTTGAGCGGCCAGCGTCTCGGCAAGTGGGGCACCCAGGGCGAGCGCCTGCCCCACCGTGATGGCAAAGGTCTCGAGCGCTCGCACGTCCAGGTCGCGCGCGGCGGCCAACAACTCGTCCTCACGCGTGCCCACGCCCACCTGCCACGCCATGCAGGCGCGCTCAAGGCGAAGAGCCAGCACTGACCGGCGGTTGGCGCAGAAAATCTCAAGCGCCGCATCAAACGAAAGACCGGCCGAAAGACCCAAGCGCACAACATCGATCATCTCGGACACTTCGCCGAGCGACACTCGCGCCGGGCCGCCCGCTCCAACCGCGCCCTTCACTCGCGCGGTCAGAGCATCGACCACCGAGCGACCCGCGGCAGCGACCAGCACCGCCTCGCGCTTGCAGGCCCCTGCGACCTTGCGTGCATCCGCCCGATCCAACCCCGTCGCGACAAATACGCTCAGGGCGCACAGGCAAGCCGCAACTGCAACCGGGGCGCTCATAGCTCCACCCGCATAATGCGCCGGATAACCACCAGGGCAACGGCGTTGAGGGCAAGACCCAGCACCACAGCGCCCGCGCCGGCAGGCGTCGCAAGACCGCGACGAAAATCTGCCGAAAGCAGCGCCAACACCGCGCACATGCCCGCCGGCATCGCCGCGACCATATGCGCAGACATGCGAGCCTGCGACGTCTTAACATCCAGGCGGCGCTTGAGCTCAATGCGCTCCCCCACCATGCTCGACGCCTCGGACAGTAAGTCGGCAAGCGGAGCGCCGGTGCGCTGAGACACCTTAAGCGCCAAGGTCACAAGCGAAAGACCGGGGGCGTCGATACGCACGAGCAAGTCATCGAGCGCGTCGGTCGCCGAGATGCCGCAATCGATCGCCGCCGCCACCCGCAAAAACTCGTTATGCACTGGCTCTTGCGCATGAGCGCCCACAAAGCGCATGCCCTGGGCCAGCGAATGTCCCGAGGCAAGCGACATGGAAAGTGCGGTAAACGCCTCGGGCATTGCCTCTTCTGCATCGTGTTGCTCGCGCCGGCTCTCAAAGCCATCCCGAGCGGCACCAACGGCAAACGGAGCAACAAGTCCCAAGGCAAATCCGAGGGGCGATAACGACACCATCGTTAGTAAAACGCAGCAGACACCGCTCGATAGCAGCAGAAACGCCAAACATCCCGAAGCATCCTCGATCACGAGGCCAAGGCGATGCGCCGGAGCCAGCGATGCCCACGAACGGGCGATCTTTTTCAGCAGATCGTTTTCCACCAGCTCACGCGGCAGCTTCTCTGCCACCGTCTCGAGCGCCTGACGTGCCAGCTCCGCCGGCGGTACCTGCGGCACACGAGGTTCCGCCCCGCACGCCGTCGCGACAGAAAGCCCTGCCAAGCCCCCTACGACGAGGGGCACAGCGATCTCCATTCGTCCACCTCCTCTTGTGTGAGCGTCCCCGACCGCAGGCCTTCTGCGATAAACGGCGGCTCGCGGTCAAGCGTCCAGGTGCGCTCGGCGGCATCGAACGTCACATAGCGCTCGAGCTCTACGCCGCCCGATGCGGCGCGTCGCACCCCCGAATACGAGGAGACGAAGCGCCTGCCATCGGCGTGGCGCTCGGACATCACGATACCGTCGAGCGCCATGGCAATCTGCTCCTCGATGAGCTCACTCGGCAGGTCGATGCCATAACGTGCAAGCAACGTCAGACGCACCACGGTCTCCTGTTCTGAACCCGCATGAAGTGTGGTGAGCGACCCGTCGTGGCCCGTGTTCATGGCCTGCAACATGTCGCAGCACTCGGCACCGCGCACCTCGCCCACCACGATGCGGTCGGGGCGCATGCGCAGGGCATTAGTTACCAGGTCGCGGATCGTCACCGCGCCTTCACCCTCAATTGAAGCCTCGCGCGCCTCTAGGCGCACCACGTGCGGATGATGCGCAAACTTGAGCTCGGCAGAGTCCTCGATCGTCACGATGCGCTCGCCGGTGGAAATCTCACATGACAACGCGTTGAGCAGGGTGGTCTTACCAGATCCCGTGCCTCCCGCAACCGCCAGGTCCTGTCGCAGCGACACCGCGCACGACAGCAGCTGCGCATACCAAAGCGGCAGCGACCCCAGCCCCACAAGCTCGTCCAGCGAGCAGATACGGTCCGAGAACTTTCGGATGGTGAGAATCGGTCCGTCAATCGCCACAGGCGGAATCACCGCGTTGACGCGATAGCCCGTTTTGAGGCGGGCGTTGACGATGGGGCTGCGCTCGTCGATACGGCGGCCAAGTGGCGAGATGATGCGGTCGATAAGCACACGGATCTGTTCATCATCCTCAAACGCATGCTCGATGGGGTACAAAACGCCGCCGCGTTCAAAGAAAGCCGAGCGGCAGCCGTTGATCATGATCTCGGTAACGGCGTCGTCCTCGATGAGCGGCTGCAACGGCCCCAAGCCCACCACGTCATCCAAAATCTCGTCGATGATGGTTTCGCGCTCGGGCGTCGCGAGATCGGTCGGCTCCTCAACATTGAGCGCCGCCTCCACCGCAGGACGCAATTCCGAGCGGGCAAGTGCCGGGTCGATATAGGCGCTGATACGCGCCACTTCGTCGTAACCCATGCGGTCCATCACGGCGCGCTTGGTGCGTCGTTTCACCGCGCGGCGACGCCCCGCATCTACAGGCGCTGCCGCCGCTGCAGCGCCGGCAGCCTTAATCCTCGTTTGCAGGCTCATCGCTGATCACCCTCGCGCGACCAGGGAAGGCGGATACGCGGGCGTTCGGTACGCGTTGCACGGTCGGCGACCATATCGCTCCAAGGGCCGACGGCGCACCCCAGTTCCACGAGCATCTCGCGCGTGGCCTCGCGCACGCTAGTCGCAAAAGCGCTGGTCTGCCCCACCGCCTCGTCAGCGCGCCCAAACGCCATGAGCGCGGCGAGATCCTGCCCGCCATCGGCGATACGAATCTTGGAGCTCAACGCACAGGCAATCTCAAAGCGCATGGCGACGTCCTCGTCTGCCCCGCGCGCACCGAACCGGTTGAACACGGCGCTCATGCGCGTGCGCGGCACACCTACTCGACTTGCCAGTTCGATGACGCGCGACGCCGATGTCGCGGACGACACCGCCGCATCGCCAACGACCAGGCAACGGTCGCTCGCCGCCACCGCAGCCGCCACGGCGTCGCCCCAAAAGACCGAGGTATCGATAAAGACCACGTCGGATTCGCGACGCAGAACATCAAGCAGTAGCTCCACCGGACGCGCCATGAGCTCGGCTTGCTCGGGCGCCGCGACGGGACCCCAGAGCGTAACGCCCGGCGCCACGCGCATCGATGTGGCTACGATATCCGGCTCGGTGAGCGTGCCCGCCGCCGACGGCTCGATAAGTGCCGCCATATCGCGCGGAGCATCGACGCCTAACAAGTCGTAAAGGTTTCCAAACATCAGGTCCAGGTCGAGCACGGCGGCACGCAAGCCCAACAGCGACGATGTGTGTGCCATGGCGGCAACGATCGTCGACTTGCCGCAACCGCCCGAACCCGAAATAGCGCAGATGACCGGAGCTCGATGCGGCGGAGCGGCAGCGTCTGCCGGCGGCATCGGAGGCGGCGGGGCGGGCGTCGGTGACAGCGTCCCCGTCTCCCCCGCCGCAACCACGTGCTGCGTCCAAGCCGGCATGGCTGCTTGTTCGGTCTGCGAGGCAGGCTCGTTCTGCGCAATCTGCTCATGCTGCATCAGCGACAACTCGCCGCACCCGGCAAAGCCCTCAACTTCATCGAGTTCATCCGCCAGATTCACGCCGTGCACGTATCCCATATCTACTGCCGGGGAGTCGCCAGCATGCTGCGCCGGCCCTCCAGCGTCATCGTATACAAGGGGGTTCCGGGGGCGCCGACCATGCTCGGCTTCCGCTTTTCCATAATCATCAACACGCGGGCCTCTTGTAGCGCGAGGCGCCCCGGGTTCCCTATCAACAAAAGCATCGGGCTCAATCGTCATGCTCCGATCGGAATCAACCGCTCCCTCGCCCGCGCGCCCGTTGCCGCATATACTGTGTGCAGCGATGACCTCGGTCGCCCCCGCGCGAAACAGCCCCTCGATATCCGACGGATCGAGCGCTTCTATCAACACGACCACGCGACTCACGCGGCCTTCGGCCGTCAGGCGCGCAACAGTCTTGCGTACATCTTCGGTATCAAACAGAGACGCCGCGATGATGGCAGCCCCGCGGCGCGACGGAAACGCCCGCGCCATGGAAACCAGCCCGTCCAGGTCACCCACGCGAAGCACCTGTGCACCCGCATCACGGCCCTCGACTTCCCGCTGCAACAGCCCGTAATCGCCGCACGCGCAGCACGCAAGCCAGATCGCCTTCATCACTCGTCGCCTCCGCTCTTTTTGCCGCGCGCCGTGGCGGGAATCGTCAAGCTGACCGTTCCCTTGCCCGAGGCTCCCAGCAGTTCCTTGACGTCTTCGGGGTCAGCCGCCAGCGTCACCCATTCGATCTTGCCCTCGCGCGTGGCACCGGAATCCTCACTGGTATCGATCACGTGCGCGCCGCACAGCCGATCGGTCACGCCGTCCTTTTGCACGTACACGTCCACGTAGCTGCCCACGCCCGTGGCACCGCCGACCGAGTGCTCGGCATCGACCGCCACCGAAACGGCAACCTTGCCCTTAGGCACCTCGAGCTTGCGGCTCTCGGCCTTGGTGTAGACATTGCAGATCACGGCGTTTTTGGGAATACGCGAAGTCGTCACGTCGCCGCGCACCTGGCGCAGCTCGGTCGCTGCGTCACGCGGCAGCAGGCTCGTCAGCCATTCCTGGGTTATGACATTGGTCTCATCGAGGGTCTCGCCCACATCGATATCGCGCGCCGCGACGCAAACCTCGACGCGATCGCCACCGTACTTGGCCAAGGTCTCAGCCTGGACCTGTTCGGCTTGTGAGCGGATCGATGAGCCGTAAACCATGCAGAGCAGAGCAGCGAGCACGCCCGCGACCAGACTGATGGCGATGCGCTTGCTCTTGTTCACGGCCGCTCCTCTCATGGCAGTGCCGGGCGAATGCCCGTACCACCATTGTCTGAGCGGTCAGAGTGCAAAGCGGCGCAATCGCAATCTTGGTTTTCGATGTCAAACCAATCGCTGACCAAAAGCTGACCAGCCCGTCAAGCTCGTGGCAAGGTTTTGGTCAGCACGTCAGCAAACTGTATGTTTCGAAGCTTTTCCGCAGCAAAAAAAGCCGTCTCCCGAACAGTTGGGAGACGGCTGTCATAGGAAAAATCAATTACAGATGGACATCGGGATCGAGCATTTGAGCGCTCACGCGCATGGATGACGCCAGGTTTTGGAACGTTTCCAGACGCAGGCTATCGATCTGCCCGGCGTCCTCGGCCTCGCGAACGGCGCAGCCCGGCTCATGGGTATGCGTGCAATCGCCAAACCGGCACGCGCGCGATGCCTCGACAATCTCGGGGAAAGCGCGCGCCAGACCCCGCTCGTGACCCACGAGCGGCAGGCTGCGCAGGCCCGAGGGCGCGCGGCGGGAGCTGAACCTCTTCAGCGTGCTC
>USDH01000039.1 GCA_900553415.1 uncultured Collinsella sp.
TCTTATTGGTCTGCAGGTTGCCGATCATATCGAAGCGCACCTCGGGCAGCTCCGGATGCTCCGCCAGACCCGTGAGCTTGCGAACCAGCTCCTGCGGGCGGTTCTCGGCAAAATGGCGATACCCCGCCTGGATGGCAGCAACAGTCTCATCGACACCAACGGTCTTGGACACGGCAATGAGGCGCGCGGCGTCGTGGGGGCGGCCCGCGCGATCGAGCGCCGCATAAAAACGTTCCAGAATCTGCTCGCGGCGAGCGCGCATCAAATCCAAATAGTTATCCATTGCCAATCGCCTCCGCTGACAGCCAAACAAGTAGTCCCATGCTAACGCAAGAGCGCGGCCCCGCATGTGCAAGGCCGCGCTCACTTAGGTATTTACAATCTTTCGACGAACGGGGCTACTAACTCCTCGTCGTCCTCGCCATCGTCCTCGTCCTCAAGATGATCGAGCAGGTAGCGAAGACCCTCGCTGACCTCGTTGGCGGGCACCTTGGCAACGTAGCGCGCGTCGACGGCGGGCCTCATGATAACACCCTCGCCCGAAGGCACGCGCATGCTCTCGAGCTCGTCCTCATCAGTGCGGGCGATATCGCCGGCGTTCATACGCTGACCAGTCAACAGGAAGGTCAGACGGCAAGCGGCATCGATGGAAATGGAAGCGATGCGATCGAGGTAGCGCGAAACCATGATGGCGCGGCGCAGGTCGTCATAGTTGCTGTCGTCGTCCATAAAGTCGCCCGTATCCATACGGTTAAAGGTGCGGAAGAACTTCTCGTAGGCGGCGTGCACTGGCTCGTCCTCGACGGCCAGGTTGCAGATGATGGACATGTCATTGGTGACGAGCGCAGAAAGCGAAGAGCCCAGCACCTGGTAAACAGCTTCGGCCTCGGCCTCAACCGTACCGACGAGCTCCTGGGGCAGCGAGATGTCGGCCTTGATCATATGACGCGTGGCACGGCAGATCTGACGGACCTTATCGGTCATGCGCTGCAGGTTAAAGTCGACGTAGATGATCGTCTGAAGCAGGCGGAAGTCGGAGGCGACCGGTGACTGCGTGGCGATCAGGTTGTAGCAGACGGCCTCCAGGTTGGCGCAGCGCGCGTCAATCGAAAGCGTACGTTTCTTGGTCTTGGTGGCGAGCTTGCGGTCGTCGGTCACATAGGCCTTCACGGCATCGTGGAGAGCCAGATCGACGGCCTCATAGATGCTCAGCATCTCGTGACGGGCCTCGACGAGCTGACGGGAAAACAGTTTGCGCATGGTTCACTCCAATCAGTTGGGTGCGGTCATGCAGCCCGCACAGTGAATACGCACCGGACCAGGTCCGATCGGCTTGGGACTAGTCGCACCGATCAGCCAAAGCGGCCGGTGATATAGTCTTCCGTCCGCGAGTCCACCGGGCTAGTGAAGATCGCGTCGGTTTGACCATACTCGATGAGCGTGGCGGGCTCGCCGGCAACTTCCTGCAAGAAGAATGCGGTGTAGTCGCTGATACGAGCTGCCTGCTGCATTGAATGCGTGACGATGATGATCGTCATCTCGGGCGCCAGCTCGGCCATCAGATCCTCGACCTTAGAGACGGACGTGGGGTCGATGGCGGAGCAGGGCTCGTCCATCAGAAGGACATCGGGTTGCACCGCAAGCACGCGCGCGATGCACAGACGCTGCTGCTGACCGCCCGAGAGCGCCAAACCATCCTTGTTGAGCTGATTGGATACCTCTTTCCAGAGGTTGGCGCGCTTGAGCGATTCTTCCACGATGTCATCGAGGTCGCTTTTGCTAGTCACGCCCTGCAGACGAGGGCCAAAGGCGACATTCTCGTAGATGGATTTGGGAAACGGGTTGGGCTGCTGAAAAATCATGCCCACGCGGCGACGGAGGCCGACCGGGTCGACGCCCTCGGCATAGATATCGTTGCCGTCGAGCGTCATGGTGCCCTCGACGCGCGTACCCTCGATCAGGTCATTCATGCGGTTGATGCAGCGCAAAAACGTCGACTTACCGCAGCCCGAAGGGCCAATGAAGGAGGTGATGGCGTTTTTAGCGATGTTGAGGTCGAGCCCCGTCAGCGCATGAAAGTCACCGTACCAAAAGTTGAAATCCTTGGCCGTAATGGCCGCTTGCTCCAGCGTGGGAGCGGACTGATAAACGGACATGGGACTCCTTAACTAGCGACGCTTGCGCGACAGGAAGCGCGCAAACAGGTTGAAGGCCAGAATGATCACCATCAGCAAGAGCGCGGTGCCGTAGGCTGCGTTCATGTTGATGCCGTCGTTGGCAAGCAGGTACAGGTGAACGGTCATGGGGCGGCCGGAATCGAGCGGCGAGATAGGTAGATTGATGGCCTGGCCCATGGTGTAGAGCACCACGGCGGTCTCGCCAATGGCACGGCCGATGGCAAGGACAATGCCCGTGGCAATACGGCCAAAGGCAGAAGGAAGCACAATCTTGGAGACAACCTGCCACTTGGTGGCGCCCAGGCCGTACGCGCCCCAACGGATATAGCGCGGGACGGCGCGAATGGCCTCTTCGGTGGTGCGCATGACGATGGGAAGCATCAAGAGCGCGAGCGCCAGAGCGGCCGAGACCATCGAAAGGCCCAGGCCCATGGCCTCGACAAACAAGGCGTAGCCAAACAGGCCCATAACGATGGAGGGCACCGAGGCCAAAGCGTCAGCAGCGTAGCGAATGAGCTCGACGATCTTGCCCTGCTTGGCGTACTCGGCCAGATAGACGGCTGCCAGCACAGCGATCGGCGTGCAGATAAGCATGGCGAGCGCCGTCACATAGACGGTCGAGACGATCGTGGGCCAAATACCGCCCTCGGCGTTGACGCCCTGGGGCCAACCGAAGATAAAGTCGAGCGAGATGTGTGGCAGGCCGTTGATGACCACGTAGGCGATGATAGCGACCAGCACCAGCGTGGTGATGTATGCCGCGGCACGGAACACGCCAAGCATGATCTTGTTGGACAGGTCCTTGTTGATGCGGCCCTTCTTGCCGTGGGAAAGGGCACGCTTGATGCGCTCGCGCGACGAGGTCGTATCGACCGTCGTGTCAACGGAATCGGACATAGCCTACCCCCTCTTCTTCTTGGAAACCAGGCGGACGATGCCCACCAGCGTGGCGGAAATGATAAACAGGACCACACCCATGCCGAACAGCGCCGAGCGATGCAGACCCGAGGAATAGCTCATGTCGAGCGCAATCTGGCTCGTGAGCGTCGAGATGGGGCTCGCAATGCTGTCGGGAATAACCGGGGCGTTACCCACGACCATGAGCACGGCCATGGTCTCGCCGATGGCACGGCCCATACCCAGCACGATGGCATCCACGATACCCAGCTTGGCGGCAGGTAACACGACCTTATAGATAGTCTGCCACTTGGTGGCGCCCATGGCATACGATGCCTCGCGAATGCCCATGGGAATGGAATTGAGAGCATCGATGGTAAGCGTCGTGATGGTGGGCACGATCATAATGGCGAGCACGAACCACGCCGTCAGCGCGCCAAAACCAAGACCGCCGGTCAGTTGTGCGATAAACGGGCGGATGATGATCATGCCAAAGAAGCCATAGATGATAGAAGGGATGCCGGCCAACAGGTCAACGGCAGGGCTGATGAGCTTGCGCACGCGCTTGCTGGCGATCTCGACCAGATACACGGCCGTGCCCACGCCTAGGGGCACACCCATGGCGAGCGCACCGACGGTCACCAGACCCGAGCCGGCAAGCAGCGACACGATGCCGTAGTGGCCCTCAGAGGGCGCCCACGTAAAGCTAAAGAAGTCCGCCAGACCGATGTCGGTAAAGACGGGCAGCGCCGAGTACGTGGTAAAGACAAAAATCAGGATGACGGTAACAACCGCCAAGAACGCGCAGGCAAAGAAAATCCACTGCAGCGCCTTCTCCTTGATATAGGTGCTGCGCGATACGAGCGCCAGCTCGCGCTTCTTGGGCGCCTGACCATTCTGCTCGGTCTGGGAGTTTTCCTGTGCTTCCATGCTACTCACTCCCCTTCTCGTCGTTGGTGACGGGAATAAAGCCCGCCTCGCGAATCTGCTTGTCCATCTTTTCGGACGTCACGTAGTCGATGTAATCCTGCGCCTGCTGCGAAGGCGCACCCTTCACAAAGAAGTAAAGGTCGCGCGAGATGGGATAGCCGCCACTCGCGACCGTCTTCTCGGACGCCTCAACATGATTGACCGAGACGGCCTTGACCGAGGTCTTGGCGTTGAGGCTATCGACGAAGCCCAGCGAAATGTAGCCGATAGCCCCGCGCGAACGAGATACCACGTCGCGCACCTGGCCCGTGCCCGAAAGAACGGCGGAGCGGCGATCGAACGGGGTGCCGTCCATCACGATGGTGCGGAAGGCTTCACGCGTGCCAGACGCCTCATCTCGGTTGATAACCTGAATCTTCAGGTCCTCGCCACCGACTTCTTTCCAGTTGGTGATCTTGCCGGCATAGATATCGCGGAGCTGCTCGGTCGAGAGGCTATCGACGGGGTTGTCTTCGTTCACGATGACCGCGATACCGTCGTGGGCAATGACGACGGGAGTCAGGCCCAGATCCTGTTCGTCGGCATTGAGTCCACGGGAGGAGCTGGCGATATCGGCCGTGCCAGCGCTGACGGCTTCGATGCCAGCGGAAGAGCCCAAACCGGAAACGAGCACGTCGATGCCGGTCTCCTCCTTAAAGCCCTCTGCCGCAATTTCGGCGATAGGAAGGCAGGTCGTGGAGCCGGCCACGGTAATGGAAGAGGTAGAAGATCCCGAAGAACAGGCGCACAGCGTAAGCGTAAGCACAGCGGCGCTCAGGACCGATACGATCTTTCTCATAGCATCACGCCGATCGTAGCATGGCGCCCACAGGTGCCGTCCTCGTTACGGTAGGAATAAAAGCGGTCGTTCTGACGCACGGTCGAAAGCTGGGTATCCACGATATTATCCGCGTCCACACCGGCATCTACCAGCGCCTCACAAATGGCAGCGGAAAGATCGAGCATGCGAGAGGCGCTCGCATCGATGCAAGAGAACTCGACGGCAAAGCGATCCATGAGTTCCTGGGATACCTCATATTCGTCAGCCAAGATATGGGGGCCGATATAGGCGGAAACGTCGCTCGCATCGCAGCCGGCAGCATCGCAAAGCGCCTGGCACGCCTTGGCAGAAATACGTGCAATCGTGCCCTTCCAACCGGAGTGCACCACGGCAAATCCGCCAGGGGCCACCAGCACCACGGGAACGCAGTCGGCAAAGCAGAGCAGCACGGGCACGTCATGGGCCGTACAGACGATGGCATCGCAGCCCTCGGCAATCTGCTCGCGAACAGCCTCAAGATCGTCGGCGCCGTTCGAAGTCACCGTAACGATATGGTCACCATGTACCTGATTGGGCACGAGCAGATTATGCTCGCACTCAGTGGCGCCCATAGCTTCGAGCGCTCGACGACGATTTTCTTGAACAGCAAAGGGGTCATCGCCTACATGCGAGCCCAGGTTGAGCGAGGAGTACGCATCTTCAGAAACGCCACCGGTGCGCTCGGTAAAGGCAAAGCGGACATCGGATGTCGCGCCCTCCACCAACGTAACTCCATCATGGTCGACACGCGAAACCCTGTCCGCACGTGCTGCCATACTAAAGCCTCCTAATAACACAAGTACCGCGGCGTCGCCGCGCAGTCCGCGTTTATACGGCTGTCATACTTCCTTAAAAGGATACCCGCAGCGGTAGGGACCAAACGTAAAGGGAACGTAAGGAGATTGGAGGCTTTCGTTTACAAACGAGAAACAAAACGGGGTGCATCCAAATGGACACACCCCGTGCAGGTCGTTGAGAAAAACGAACTAGAAGCTGCCGCGCTTCAGGAAGTCGGGAAGCTCGAACTGGTCGTTGCCAAAGTTGGGCAGCTCGGTACCACCGACGTTGCGGGTCGGAGCGGCCTGAGCCGGGCTGGCAGCCGGAGCGGTGCGCTGCGGCTCAGCGGAGGCAGCGGCCTTGCTCTGAGACTGCTGAGCAGCAAAGAGCTCGTCCTGACGGTTGACGTTGGAATCGGAGAAGCCCGTAGCGATGACGGTGATACGCACCTGATCGCCCAGGGACTCGTCGACAACGGTACCGAAGATGATGTTCGCCTCGGGGTCGACGGCGTTGGCGACAACGTCGGCGGCGTCGCTGATCTCCTGGATGCCCAGGTCCTTGGAACCGGCGATGGAGAGCAGAACGCGCGTGGCACCATCGATGGAGCTCTCGAGCAGCGGGCTGGAGATGGCCTGCTGGGCAGCGTCGACGGCACGAGTATCCCCAGAAGAGGTACCGATGCCCATCATGGCGGTACCGGCCTGCTTCATGATGGTCTTAACATCGGCGAAGTCCAGGTTGATGATACCGGGGACGGTGATGAGGTCGGTGATGCCCTGGGTGCCCTGGGAAAGGACGCCATCGGCAATCGCGAAGGCCTCGAGCATGGTGGTCTTCTTCTCGGCGATGTCGAGCAGCTTATCGTTAGGAATGACGATCATGGTGTCGACGCAATCGGAGAGGGTCTTGATGCCCTCCTCGGCGCTCTTCTTACGCTTGCGGCCCTCGAAGGTGAAGGGCTTGGTCACGACGGCGACGGTCAGTGCGCCGACCTCGTTCATCGCGATATCGGCAACGATGGGAGCAGCGCCGGTACCGGTGCCACCGCCCTCACCGCAGGTGATAAACACCATGTCGGCGCCAGCGAGCGCCTCGGCAATGTCGTCGCGGGACTCATCGGCAGCCTTGCGGCCAACCTCGGGGTTGGCGCCGGCGCCCAGGCCGCGGGTGAGGTCGGTGCCGATGTGCACCTTGATATCGGCATCAGAGATCGCGAGTGCCTGAGCATCGGTGTTGATGGCAACAAACTCGACGCCGCGGATGCCCTCTTCGATCATTCGATTGACCGCGTTGGTACCGCCGCCGCCGACGCCGACCACCTTAATGACGGCAAGGTAGTTGTTGATCTCTGTCTCGTGCATGTCGGTCCTCCGAACAAAGGTTATAGCCATAGCATGGGTCGACCCCTGCGCACATTAACCTTCAGGTTGAAAGTAAATGCAAAGGTAAACCGTATTATGTTTGCACATTATGAACGTATCAGTCAAATAATTGACCGTGAAAACCAAACAAACCAGATAAACGGCGTGGTATGGCCCCTCAACAAAGCATCAACCAGCGCTACGAGGTCGGAGCATTCCTAAATGTGTAGTTGCCCGGAGAGCGCACATTGATATACGTTACGCCCTCTACCTGCGAAAGCAACTTGGTGACTACGCGTTCCTTCTTGGCGATATCGTCCGAATCGCCCAGCGACACCTCAATGCCGTTATTGAGGTTTGCCGAGATGGCTTCGACCGAAGGCGTGGAAATATCCTTGACTTGTCCCAAGAACTCGCTCGAAAAACCACGCACATAATCCAGGCCGGCCTTAACGGCTTTGGAGTTCACCGCCTGGCCGGAAACCGGAGCGACATCCGCCGAGACATCAGTCAACAACACCGCGCCATAATGCTTGGCGAGCGTCAGCGCGGCATCGATTCCGGTCAAGGTATTTGAGCCCTGCCCTGTCGTGATGACGTTGCCCTGGTCGTCCACTTCGACCGACGTCGACAGCGGGGCGATCCAGGTGTCATCGTCTCCGATAGCCCAGGCAAGGTCGTCGGAGCTGATATATGCAATGGCGATAACTTTACGCTCCGTCGGCGTGATGATAAGCGTATGGGGAAACTGGCGCTGGACATCCACGCCCGAGACCCACGGGTTCTGCTTGAGATCCTCGGTAATCTGGTCGGGATCGACGTTAAAAAGCGACGTTCCCTCGGGCAAGTCGATCAGCTGGATAGCATCGTGCTTCGTCACATGCTCGCTGCCTTGAATCTGAATATCAGTGGCAGTAAACAATCCAGAGTTGATCACCACGATGGCAACGACGACGAGCACGGCCAAGACGGCCAGAACGCCGCCCACGATTTTGCCTTTGCCTGTAACGACAGAAGCGGCGTCTGATGTTTTATTTGCCATCGCTCCAAGTGAAGATAACGGGTTGAAACCTTTTTTACTCGAAGGCTTCTTAGCGGTAGCCGGCACCGATGTCAGCGAGCGCGGTTTCGATGCGCCCAGCGTGCGACCTGGACGCGCCGCCTTAGTCCCCGTCGAGGGCTTGGGAGTTGCCATGGGACGGGCAGGCTTGGCGCCCATAACAGGCTTTGACGTCACCGAGGGACGCGAGGACTTTTTTGCGGTCGGACGATTACCGAGCTGCGAGCCGACGACCGGTCGACTGGTCTGTCGAGCATGCCCGACAGACTTAGAGTGCGCGACGGTATTGCGTTGAGGTTTGGCAGGCGCGCCGGAACGCCCTCCGGCGCGGCGGAAGGTGGGTTTCGATGCTCTAGAAGCCGAGGAATTTAACTTCCGGTCTGAGCTCGATGCCATACGCCTCCCTCACCTTTCCGTGCACATGTCTGATAACCGCGGCAACGTCATCGGCCGAGGCAGTTCCGTTATTAACGATAAAATTAGCGTGAACGGGCGAAACTTCCGCGCCGCCAATCGAAAAACCCTTTAATCCACAATCCTCGATAAGCTTGCCCACACTCGCATCGGGCGGGTTGCGAAAGACAGACCCGCAGGATGCGCGACCCATGGGCTGCGTACGCTTGCGCCTCGTCAGGTACCGCTCCATGCGCTCGCGAATGTCGGCCTTGGGCGCCGGTTTAAGCTTGAGCACGCACTCGAGGATGATCTCATTGCGGGGAAGGCCACATTCGCGGTAGCCCCAAGTGATCTCGGACCCCGCATAATGCTTGATACCGGATGCCGGGTCAAACGTAACGACATCCTCAACCAGCGAGCCAATCCACTCGGTCCGCGTGCCGGCATTCATAGATATCGCACCGCCGACCGAACCAGGAATGCCAACGGCAAACTCAAGGCCCGAGAGGCTACGCGACAGGGCATCGTTGACCAGGCGCGCAAACATCACGCCCGCACCGACCGTCAGCGTACAACCGTCATCGGCAACAACCGTGCGCTGGAACTCACGTCCGAGCGAAATGACGGCACCGCGATAACCGCCATCGGCAACCAGCAGATTGGAGCCCTTGCCGATGATGACCCACGGCACCTGCTCGCGATCGAGCACCGCCACGGCGCGGCGGAGGGCATGATAGCTATGGCACGTCACAAAGAGGTCGGCCTTGCCGCCGATACGATAGCTCGTATGACGCGCAAGGCGCTCGTCCTCGATCACATCCGTGTCGATCATGCCCGAGAGCGCCATGACGGCGTTAAACAGACCCATTAGACTTAAGCGTCTTTCTTGGCAGTCAGATACTCAATGAACTCGGGACCGACGGTCGTAACGTCGCCGGCACCCATGGTGAGCAGCAGGTCGCCCTCGCCCACCATCTGCTCGAGCTCCTGATTGAGCTCAAGACGGCTGGAGCAGTACACGACCTCCTTGCCAGGATGCTTGGCGCGCACGGTATCGGCGAGCATCTTAGAGGTGACACCCGGAATGGGCATCTCGCCAGCCGAGAACACATCAATCAGCAGCAGTTTATCGGCATTGGCAAATGCATCGGCAAAGTCGTCGCACAGGGCCTGCAGGCGCGAATAGCGGTGCGGCTGGAACACGACGTCGACGTGCTTGTAACCCAGCGACGAAGCGGCAGCAAGCGTCGCCTTGATCTCGGTGGGGTGATGGCCGTAATCATCGACCACGGTGATGCCATCGATATCGCCCACGTGGGTAAAGCGACGGCGGACGCCCTCAAAGCTCGAGAGCGCCTTGGCGGCGGCGTCGATGTCAAGGCCCAGGACATGGGCGACGGTGAGCACCGCCGTGGCGTTGAGCATGTTGTGGCGACCGGGATTGCTCTTGATCTCCACAGCGCGCTCAGTGCCGTCCTCAAAGCGAACGATAAAGTCACTCTGGATGCCCTTGACATCCGGGTGCATGCAGACGATGTCGTTGCTCTCGGCAAAGCCGTAGGAAAGCACGTGACGGCCCGTCGACTTGGCGAGCTCGACCAGATGCGGGTCCTCACCGCAGACGATGACGGTGCCCTC
>USDH01000040.1 GCA_900553415.1 uncultured Collinsella sp.
GTTTTTCCGCATCCGACGGTCGGTGAAATT
Source organism: uncultured Collinsella sp. (assembly GCA_900553415.1). Taxonomy (GTDB): domain Bacteria; phylum Actinomycetota; class Coriobacteriia; order Coriobacteriales; family Coriobacteriaceae; genus Collinsella. The sequence goes on from USDH01000040.1 coordinate 31, forward strand.
TTCCATGAAACTTTGTTTGCGTAATGTTCTGTATTGATAATCGCTGCACGGATATCTATTTTAATCTGGCAGCAGAAGAGTATTTGTTGAAGCAGAAGCGAGGTAACTTCTTTATGCTTTGGCAGTCGGAACCTTCCGTTGTGATAGGGAAACATCAGAGTGTGGCGGCGGAAGCGGACGAGAGGTTTCTGGATGAAAAGGGAATAACCCTGGCACGCCGTTTCTCCGGTGGAGGGGCTGTATATCATGACCGGGGAAACATTAACCTGAGTTTTATTGAAACCAGGAAGCAACCGGATTTTGAATATTACCTGCAATTGGTGGTCGACTTCCTCGAGAAGGTGGGCATCACGGCTTATGCCGACCAGCGTCTGGGCATTTATGTGGATGAACGGAAAATATCAGGTAGTGCGCAGTGCATACACAAAGACCGTGTGATGTATCATTGTACTTTGTTGTTTTCCACTGATCTGGATATGTTGAATGCGGCGTTGAATGGCGATCCGGATGCGGAAAGCCGTTTACCGGGCTCTCGTACTATGCGTGCAGTACCTTCCGTACGGAGTGAAGTTGCGAATATAAAAGAGTTTTTGTCTGAGCCTATGGACATCAAACGTTTCATGCATTTGCTCTTTCACTCCTTTGTGGATGATGACGATAACCGGATTTACCGCTTCTCTGCCGGAGATATGGAAGCCATCGAACGGTTGAAAGCGGAAAAGTATGCCTGCAAAGAGTGGATATATCATAAATCCGCATTAACTTTTACTTAAGTTAAAAACTTACTACTCAGTTGTTTGTTGTATATATAATAAACCGAGAACCTAAAACTTAACTATATGTCAAGATTTGAAATAAAGATGCCCAAATTGGGTGAAAGCATAACCGAAGGTACCATCATCTCGTGGTCGGTACAAGTAGGAGACGTCATCAAGGAAGATGATCGGCTCGACGCCGTTGACTGCGGTCTCGCTCATCTACATCACCTCCGCGTGAGGGGTCAAACCATTTGCCTTGAGCACCTCGTCGGGGAGCTCGGAATAGAAGTGCTCGGTGCCGGGCACGCGCTTGAAGACCGGACGGGTGTCCAGGCCAATGCGCGGATGGCTCGAGCGGGGCGCGAAGCGATCGCCCTTGGGGAAATCGCGCGGGCTCGGAACGGCGCCGGGCACCTGGTGCAGGCGGCCCGAACCGCTCTCGATGGACAGAACGGAACCCAGAAGACCGCGGGTGTACTCGTGGATCGGGTTAGTGAGCAGCTCCTTGGTGGGCGCCTGCTCGATAACCTGACCGGCGTACATAACCGTGATGTTATGGGCGACCTCGGCGACCAGCGCCAAGTCATGCGAGACGAAGATCATGGCAAAGCCGAGCTTGGCCTGAAGGTCGTTGAGCAGCTTGATGACCTGCTTCTGAACGGTAACGTCCAGAGCGGTCGTGGGCTCGTCGCAGATGACCAGCTTGGGGTCGCGGGTAAGGGCCATAGCGATCAGGACACGCTGACGCTGACCGCCGGAAAGCTCGTGCGGATAGCTCTCGAGCGTGCGCTTGGGATCGAGGCCGACGAGCTCCAGGAGCTCCTCGGCGCTGCGGGTTCCGCCGCGCTTGGTGAGCTGCTTCATCTGGGCAGAAATGAGCATAGAGGGGTTAAGCGAGGACAGGGCGTCCTGGTAGACCATGGCGATATCGGTACCGCGCAGGCCGAACCACTCCTTCTTGCTCATCTTGAGCAGGTCGCGGCCCTCCCAGAGAACCTCGCCGGAAAGATGCTCGTCATCGTCGGTCAGGCCCATGATGGCCAGCGTGGTGATGGACTTACCGCAGCCGGACTCGCCTACCAGGCCTATGGTCTGGCCGGGACGGACGTCAAAGTTGACGTGATCGACGACGTTGATATCACCGTGGTGCTCAAACTGGATGCAGAAATCGCGGACCGAAAGGATCGGCTCAACGGACTCATCGGGCACATGGCGATCGTCACGCTTGAGCTCGACATCGCGCAGGGCGCCAAGGCGAGCGGAGAGGGACTGGGCCTGCTCCTTGTAGGCGCGAACGGGGTCGGAAACCAGCAGGTCGGCCTCGCGACGCTTGGAGGAATCGGTCGGATCCAGGGCGGCGGAGGGAGCAGCGGCCATGGCGTCGGTAATGCCCTCGGAGAGGATGTTGAGCGCCAGGCAGGTGATCATGATGGCCAGGCCCGGGAACAGCGCCTGCCACCAACGGCCGGCGAGCACGCCGCCGCGGGCGTCGGCGAGGATGTTGCCCCAGGTAGCGGTGGGCTCCTGGATACCAGCGCCGATGAAGGTCAGCGAGGCCTCGAAGATAATGGCGTCGGCGACCAGGGTAACGGTGAAGACCATGATCGGGGCGATGCAGTTACGCAGAACATGCTTGATCAAAATCCACGGAGCCTTGGCGCCGGAAACGATGACCGCGCGGACATAGTCCTCGCCGTACTCGGACACGATGTTGGCGCGCACGATACGGGCAATCTGCGGAGTGTACATAAAGCCGATGGCGAAGATGATCGACGGCACGGAGTTGCCCAGGATGGAGACGAAGACGGCCGCGAGGGCGATGCCCGGGATGGACATGATGATGTCCAAGATACGCATGATCGTCTCGGAGACGGCCTTGCGCGAAACCGCTGCAAGGGCGCCCACGACCGAGCCGCAGACCAGAGCCATGGCAGTGGCGCCAAAGCCGATAATCAGCGAGTAACGACCACCGTAGAGCATACGCGACAGAATGTCGCGACCCTTATCGTCGGTACCGAAGATAAATCCGTTGCCGGGAGCCTGGCGAGCCGTAAAGATCTCGACCGGGCTATAGGGGGCAAGAAGGGGCGCCAGAATCGCAGTCAGGGCGACCAGCACCAGCACGACGGCTGCAATCTTAGAAGACAGCGTCATCTTCTTCCAGCCACCGAGCTTGAGCCCCTTGGAGGCAGCCTTCTCGAGCTGCTCGGTTTGCTTCTCTCGAATCTTTACCATAATCTACACCGTCCTGATGCGCGGGTTGATGAGCAGGTAGAGCATGTCAACCACGATGTTGATGATGATGAAGGCAAGAGCAACGACGATAACGACGCCCTGAACCAGGTTCGCCTCGTTGCCCTGAACGCCCTGCAGAATCGCGGTGCCCATGCCGGGGAGGTTGAAGATAACCTCGATGACGACGGCGCCGCCCATGAGGTAACCGATCTTAAGACCGAGGGTGGTGACCGGGGTGATTAGCGCATTGCGAAGAACGTTGATGCCGACGACGACCTTCTCGGGAACGCCGGCGCCGCGAGCCATACGGACATAATCCTTGTCGAGCTCCTCGACCATGGCGGTACGCACGATACGAGTCATCTGGCCCGTCAGCGGAAATGCCAAGGCGATAGCGGGCATGATCATACGTCCCAGATAGCCAACCGGATTCGTGGTGAAGTGAGGCAGAGCACCCGATGCCGGGAGCACCTTAAGGTAGGAAGAGAACAGCAGGATCAACAGAACGGCAAGCCAGAACGACGGGGTTGCCAAGCCGGCGATGGAAAAGACGCGGATCACTTGGTCCGGCCATTTGTCGCGATACAGTGCCGCGATGACGCCGAGCAAAAACGAAACGACCGCACCGATGGCAAGACCGATGAAGGTCAGCTGCATCGTGACGGGCAGGGCCGTGGAGATGCGCTTGGCAACGGAGTTGCGAGCAGCACCATAGGTGCCCATGTCGCCATGGATCAAATCGCCCATATAGCGCACGTAGCGCACGGGCCAGGGGTCGTCCAGACCATACTTCTCATGGTACTCGGCAACCGCCTCGGGCGAGGCACCGTCACCCAACGCCGTGTAGGCGGGGTCGGTCTTGGAGAACGACATAAGGAAGAACACCAGGACGGTGACGCCCAATGCCATGATCGGCAGCGCCACAAGACGCCTTCCAATCAAACGTAGCAAGTTGTTCACGTTCTCTCCCCTTTCTTTTGTCGGTAGGACCAACTGGTATATGAGTACGGATACTCATTACAAGACCCGAGCGACATCGTTGCCGCCCGGGTCTTTGTTTCAACTATGAGGATACGGTCCCAACGGCCGACATCCTGCATACAGACTCAAGCGAGTCTTACGCCTTGACGGTCGCAACGCCCCTGAAGGACATGCTCGTCGTGCCGATGCCCTTGAAGCCATCGAGGGCCTCGCCGTTGGGCGCAGTGGACGGATCGTCCCAGGAAGCGGAGACGGTCTTGACGTGGACAACGGGGTACAGAACGGCATTGTCGGCAATGATGTCGAAGCACTCGTTCCACTTCTTCTGCTGCTCGTCGCCCTCGGCGGCAAGAGCCTCGTCCATGAGACCGTGGAGCTTCTGCCACTCAGCGGACTCCTTCCACGGGCAACGGGTCTGCATCCAGACGTTGTCGCCGTACCACCAGTTGAGCAGCAGGTCGGGGTCGGCGCCGAAGCAGGAAGGATCGCCAGGGGCAAGGAGGATATCGTAGGCCTCGCCGCCGTCGATGGCAGCGTAGGTGGCCGGCGAGGTATCGGTCTGGATGGTCACATCGAAGCCGAGAGCGTCGAGGTCATTCTTGACCTGGGCGGCCATGCCCTTAATCTGCTCGTTGTCGGTGGTGCGCAGGGTGATGGCGCCCGGGGTGATGCCAGACTCCTCGATGAGCTTCTTAGCCTTCTTGGCGTCGGTCTTGTACACCGTGGAAGCCTCATGATAGTTGGTGAAGCTCTTGGGCAGGTAGCAGCTGGCAGCGGTGGCAAGGCCGGCGAAGGTGTTGCTGACCATCTTCTCGGTGTCGAGCGCATACATGACAGCCTGACGGACCTTGACGTTGTTCCAAGGCTCCTTGGCGACGTTGAACATGATGAAGCGGGTGCCGAAACCCTGAACGTTATCGATCTTGCAGCCGGCGCTCTCGAGCTGGTCGACGGCGTCAGCGGTAACGAGCTCCATAACGAGCGTAGAGCCCTCCTGCTGAGCGGTAACGCGAGCGGTGGGGTCGGTCAGGATGCTGTACTGGATCTTCTTATCCTCGGCAGCATACTCACCGTTGTACTCGGGGTTGGGAACCAGGGTGATCTCGGTATCGGAGATAGAGTCGTACATCCAGGGGCCGGAGCCGATCGGCTGCTTGGCGCGATCCTCCTCGGTCTGGGTGGCCGGGGTAACGCGGACGATGGCCAGACGATCCTTGAGCAGGGAGAAGTTGGGGACCTTGGTCTTGACCGTCACGGTGCTGGCGTCCTTGGCCTCGATGGACTCGAAGGGCTGGAAGAACGGAGCATAGGTAGCGGAAGCGGCGCAAGCGGTGTAGGAGGCAACGACATCGTCAGCGGTGACCTCGGTGCCATCGGAGAACTTGGCGCCCTTGCGGATGGTGACCTCGAAAGTGGTGTCGTCCACAGACTTGGGATCGTCGGTGGCGAGCTCGTTGAAGGTGCTGTAGTCGTGGTAATCGATGCCGTAGAGGCCCTCGACGACGTGCCAGTTAGCACCCAGGCCCACAGCGGAGCCGGTGCTGGCGGGATCGAAGCTGGACGGAGCGTAAGCGGAACCAGCGGTGATCACGCCGCCGCCACGGTTGGCGGAATCGGTGGAACCGGAAGCGGAACCCTCGTCGCTAGAGCTGCCACCGCAGCCGGTGAGACCAAGCCCTGCGACAGCAGCGACGCTACCGGTGAGGCCGAGGAACGAACGCCTGGACATACCCTTGTTGATGATGGCCATGTCTTCTCCTATCAATAGAGAATCTTACTCGGGAGCACCTAGACGTGCCCCCGCGCAACTTGCGGACGATATATACCTTACCTACCGACGAACCCAACTGAGGTGCCGCGCTCGGCGACCGATACATACATACGCTTGAACGGTATTTACTACCGTTCACCGAATTCATTGACAAACGATTCGCCAGACAGTATGTATCGACGAGGTGAGATATCAGTCTTCGTCAACCCGCAGGATAGCAGGGTTGTTCACCATGGCTAGTCAAACGTTTTAGCGTTAATAGAACCCGAAATCGGCTGGTAATCGCCGCGAAATAAATGATTGAAAATCGACCAATCATGTATATCAGTTGTTTAGAAGCGCATTTAGTTTTCGGAACGGTTGGCCGATGTCTGGGCGCGCTCGGCATTCCATGCAACAAGTGCCTCGTGGACCGCTTTGGCGACATCGGCCGGAACGCCTCGAACTTCTGCAATCTCCTGCTCACTTGCCGCACGCAAACGCTTCATCGAGCCAAAATGGCGCATAATGGCACGTTTTCTGGTGGGTCCCACGCCTGGAACGTCATCGAGTACCGAAACCGTCATGGCTTTATCGCGCAACTCGCGGTGGAACGTGATGGCAAATCGGTGGGACTCATCGCGTACCTGTTTAATTAGATAGAGCGAAGCAGACCCGGTCGGCAGCACGACAGGAGTCTCGTCCCAAGGCACAAAAACTTCCTCATCGGCCTTCGCCAAGCCACAAACTGGTATATCGAGCCCAAGAGCCTCAAGTTGCTTGATCGCAGCGGTCAATTGCGGCTTACCGCCATCGACAACGAGCAAATCGGGGCGCGAGCCAAAGCGCTCGTCGGCCATGCGCTCGGGAGCATAGCGTCGTCCCAAAACCTCGGACATCGACACGAAGTCGTTTGCCTCATCCAATTCGGCCTGGATTTTAAAACGACGATACTGGCTCTTGTCGGCGCGCCCGTTGGTAAACACCACCATCGAGGCGACCGTAAAGGTGCCATGCAGCGTCGAGATATCGAAGCACTCGATACGCAACGGCGGCGATGGCAGCGCCAACGCACTTTCGAGCTCCAGGAGCGCTTGATTGGTGCGGTCGTCGGCATACCCCGTTCGCATCATGTAGCGCATGAGGGCATGGCGCGCATTTTTGGATGCCATATCGAGCAGACGGTGCTTTTCGCCACGCTGCGGCCTATGGAGATGGCAGGAACGCTCACGCTTGCCCGCAAGCCACTCCCCCAGCGCCTCCGCATCCTCAAGCTCGACGGCAAGGTTGACCTCAGCTGGAATATCAGCCGTCTCGTCGTAATAGCGCTTAAGAAAGCCCGACTGGAGCTCTTCCTCGTCAACATCAAGACCCTTGTCGAGAATGAACTCGCAGGTGCGAACTGTTCGGCCCTCGCGAACGACGAAGACGCAAGCGGCGGAGATGGTCTCCTCGCGATAGAAACCGATGACATCGATATCGACACTGGAGGGAAAAACGACTTGCTGACGATCGTCCAGACCCCTGATGACCTCCAAACGACGTTTGACGCGTGCCGCGCGCTCAAAGTCGAGCGCCTCGGCGGCATCCGTCATCTCGGAGGTCAGCTCATCGACGACATCCTTGCGATGGCCCGACAAAAAGCGCTCGACACGCTTGACGTTCTTGGCATAGTCTGCCGGGGAAATCGCGCCGACACACGCACCCGGGCCGCGCCCGACATGGTAGTCAAAGCAGGGACGCCCGTTTTGCGCGCAAATCATATTGACGATGTCTTCCTCGCCCTTGTGGGACTCGACGATACGACGACAACGACGCCACTCCGCACAGGATGCGGAGCAGATGGGGATAACCTTGCGCAGCGTATCTATCGTCTCACGTGCCGCACGGCTATCGGTATAGGGTCCAAAATAGCGCGTTCCCGGCTTATGACGCTCACGCGTATATTTGATAGCGGGATACAGGTCGCCCTTTGTAATGGCGATAAAGGGGTAGCTCTTGTCATCCTTGAGGTCGACGTTAAAGTACGGATGGTACTGACCAATCAAATTGCGCTCGAGCACCAACGCCTCGTGCTCGGTCTCCACCACGATATAGTCAAAGCTCGCCACCAGCTGCATCATCAGCGGGATCTTTTGACGCTCATCCTGCAGCGTCACGTATTGACGCATGCGGGCGCGTAGGTTTTTCGCCTTGCCCACGTAGATGACATCGCCCTTGGCGTCTTTCCAAAGGTAGCAGCCGGGCTGCGTGGGAACGCGCGAAACCTGCTCGGCAAGCGTTGGAATGTTGTCGTGACCGGCCACGCGCACCTACTTGCGACGAAGCAGCGCCGAGACCTCGGGCATCTTAAGGACGACGGCAAGGCCAAAGGTAACAGCAAGCGAGACGACACCCGCAACGCAAACGTAGCCAAGAGTAATCAGAATCGAGCCGCCAAGTGCCCCGACAAAGTGCTCAAGCGCCCACATGACGCCGGCGCCTGCGGCAGCACCCAGGCCACCGAGCAAAAGGCCAAAGAAACCGCCATGCAGGATAGATTTGACCTGAAGGCCACGTAGACGACGACGCAGCCACCACAGCGAACAACCGACCAAGATCACGTAGTCAACGACATACGAAAGCGCGATTGCCGGCATACCGAAGCCCAGCACAACGCCAAACAGCAAAACCGAGCCGGCTTGGCCGATGGCGGAATACAGACAATAGCGGCTATAGGGCTTCATGTCGAGCAAGGCAGAGAAGCTCTTCTGCATCAGCACGACCACGCCGTAGAGCGGCAGCGAGAATGCCAGGTAGACAAGGAACTCGGACACCAGCGCCACGCCGGACTCATCAAACTTGCCGGCACAGTAAATCATGTTGAGCGGACGCGCGAAGACAATCAGGTACAGCGCGAATGGAATCAGGAAGAACAGCATCTGGGCGACGCCACGCGAAATGCCCGTGCGGACGCTGTCGTAATCCTTCTCCTGTGCGTCGTGAGAGAGCTCGGTATAGAGCGCCGTCGAAAGCGAGGCGGCAATCAGCGCGTAGGGCAGCGTGTACCACAGGCGCGCATAGGCGATGACGGAAGGGCCAGTCTCGGGCTGGACCACCAGCGCGGCAGCGTTGGTGATAGAAGTCGAGACAAACATGCACACCGTGGCGAGCAGCGTCGGGATACCGAGCGCAATCGTCTGGCGCAGTGCGGGGTCCTTAAAGTCGATATGGATATGGGGATGCACGCCGTGCTTGCCAAGCGCGGGGATCTGACATGCCATCTGAACAAAGACACCGAGGGTCGTACCGGCCGCAATCAAGATGATGCCGGCACGTTCACCAAACTGTGCGGACACGGGCGCAAAACCCATAAAGCTCGCAATGACGATCACATTGTTGAGGACCGGGGCAAACGTCGACCAGAAGTAGTCGCGGTGTGCGTTGAGAACGCCCGAGAACACCGAACCCAAACCATAAAACAGAATCTGGATGGCAAAGAAACGGAACATGAACGCAGCGGTATCCATGCTGCCGCCGTCACCCGAAAGGAACGATTGCGTCCAGATAAAGCTCGGGGCGAACACGGTCCCCAGCAACGAAATGCCACCCAGCACCAATAGCAGAATACCGAGCAGGTTGCCCACGTACTCGTTCGAGGCCTCGCGACCCTGCTCACGCCTCACGCCCATGTACACGGGCAAAAACGCCGTCACGAGCATGCCGCCCATCACGAGTTCGTAGAGCATATTAGGCAGGTTGTTGGCGACCTGATAGGAGGACGAGAGTAGCGACATGCCGATAGCGGCCGCCATTGCCCACGTGCGGATAAAACCGGTGACGCGAGACACGATGGTCAGGATGGTCATAAGCCCGGCGGAACGACCAACCGTGGAGTAGTCCGACGAGCCCATGTCGTCAGTGTCATCTCGCGACGAAGAAGCTTCGGATGAGGGTGTCTGAGGCGCAGATTCTTTTGCAAAATGAGCTCCGCACTTCAATTCT
>USDH01000041.1 GCA_900553415.1 uncultured Collinsella sp.
TGATCGCGCCGGCTGACGCGAAGGTCGAGGCCATTTTTCCCACGGGACACGCCGTTGCGCTTAACACGGTCGATGGCCTGGACGTGCTCATCCACGTTGGTTTGGACACTGTTCAGCTCGAGGGCAAGCACTTTACTGTACATGCGCAAGTGGGTGACATCGTCCATAAGGGCGATGTACTCATTGAGTTCGATCGCGAGGCAATTGCTGCCGAGGGCTACGATGTGACGGTTCCCATCTTGGTGTGCAACTCCGTTGAGTTCTCGAGCATCAAAGGCTCCGTTGGCGTGCATGTCGAGGAGATGGACCAACTCATCGTTGCTCGCGAGCGCTAGCAAGTGCACGTGGCCATTAGCCTACAATTCAAACACGTTTACGGAGGGCGCCCTTGAAAGAGGACGCCCTCCGTGGCAAGATGGAATTCGTCCGAGGCTAAACAGCTTTGGGTCACCGTGGACGGGCAGGGGCCTCGACGCGGCTAGACACGAGACACATACATTACGCGACCTCGCCCTGGTGGCCGCACACGTTGGTTGCGGCCGACGCGGGCCGCGGGCAAGTGCTTGTAAGGGGAGCCTTGCCTCTCTTGTACGAGAAAGGACGCGTAATGAAGATCATTAAAGCTAAAGACTACGAGGATATGAGCCGTAAGGCCGCCAATATTATCTCGGCGCAGGTTATCCTCAAGCCCGACTGTGTGCTGGGCCTTGCCACCGGCTCCACCCCGATCGGTGCCTACAAGCAGCTCGCTGCTTGGTACAAGAAGGGCGACGTCGACTTTGCCGAGGTCAGCACCTACAACCTGGACGAGTATCGCGGCCTTTCGCACGACGATCCCCAGAGCTATCACTACTTCATGCGTGAGAACTTCTTCGATCACATCAACATCGACCTGAACAACACGCATGTGCCCGACGGTTCCAACCCCGACGCCGCCGCTGCCTGCTCTGAGTACGACAAGATCGTCGCCGCCGCCGGTTACCCGGATCTGCAGCTGCTCGGCATTGGCAACAACGGCCACATCGGCTTCAACGAGCCCGATGACCACTTCTCCAAGGGTACGCACTGCGTCGACCTCACCGAGAGCACCATTCAGGCCAACAGCCGCCTGTTCGACAGCATCGACGATGTTCCCCGTCAGGCCTACACCATGGGTACCCAGACCATCATGTATGCCCGCATGATCCTGGTCGTCGCCAACGGCGAGGCCAAGGCTCAGGCCGTGCATGACATGTGCTATGGTCCGGTTACGCCCGAGTGCCCGGCTTCGATCCTGCAGCTGCACACCAACTGCGTTGTCGTTGCCGACGAGGCCGCCCTTTCGCTCTGCGAGTAGCGCGAATCCTGCAGCTCGACATAGCCTTGCCTAAGGCCTCCGCTTTGCGGGGGCCTTTTTGCTATCCCTTTTTGCCCACTTGACCAAAAACTTGCCGCAAGCTTGACGAATGCCGGATGTCCAACAGCTTGATTCATTCTATACCAGATTCTATGCAAAAATGCCACTAGAAGGTCGTAGACGGTAGCGGGTGCTAGGCGAGTTGAATGACATGGCTGAACCGTGTTCATCTGCGTTACACTGCCGCTTAGATGGGACAAGCTGACAAGCTCATTTACCTGCTTAAAGACCGATTAGTCGAGGGATTAATAACAATCGGCCCTCGCTGTACAAAAACTTGCCGCTTGCGTACCAAAAGACAGCCTATAACACAAGGTCGCTCTATTCATAGCGCGGCTTGTATGGTCTTGCGGCTACAGTGTCCATACGGTCGAGTTGAGGAGCGGGCATGGTAAACGATTTGGGCAGTATGGACGACCTCGAGCTGATGCCGCTGGGCGGTGGCTATATGGTGCGACGCGAACGCTTGATGAATGAGCTTCTCGCCAAGGGCCGAAAGGCCGGCATCGTGGTTCTTTATGCGCCCGACGGGTTTGGGAAGACCTCGGTGCTGCTGCAGTACACCCATGAGGTTAAATGCGACCCGACGCGAGGCCCCGTGCGGATTATCGAGGCCGATCGCGCCATTGGGCGCGAGGTGTTTATGCAGCTCGAGGTGGTTACCGAAGAACTCAAAGACAAACCGCACTCCCTTATCGCGATTGATAATGTGCCAAACCTCGATCAGCACGATACCGAAGACCTCATCGACAGGATTCGCGGCCTGCGCGCTATGGGGATAGGGGTCTTTATCTCCTGCCGTCCTTCAAATCGTCAACTGATTCATGGGCTGGGCGATTCGGTTAAGATCAATGCGCAGATGCTCAAGGTGCATGCCTATGAGTATTCGGCGTGGGCGTCGGCGTTTTCGATCAGCACATCGCTCGACTTTTATCAGCTCACGCAAGGCGTGCCCGAGCTCGTTTCGGCATTGCAGACGGGTCTGTATGGCCAAGGCGACGTAGCCGGTCTGCTCGAAAACGAGATTGTCAACGTATATGGCGCGGCACTTGTCGATCTGGCTTCGCTCGACAATAATGCGCTGTTTTGCGTGGCATGTCTCATGGTTTTGATGGGCGAGGGCAATATCGCAGAACTCGAGGCTTGTGGGGTGAGGTTGTCGATGGTCGACCAGTCCTACTTTGTACGCGACTACCCGATTTTTGGCTTGGATCCCGCCGAGCGGAGTTTTACGTGCCTGGGTACGGAGGATAACGGACGCTTGCGCTTGCGCAAGTTGGTGGCCGAGGTTCGCCCCGAACTTGTTCCGAGGGCGGCCCGGATTTTGCTTAAGGCGGGTAGATGCGATGCGGCGATGGGCCTGGCGGACGCCTTTTTGGACCGGGGGGCGGTCCTTGAACTTGCTGGGCAGTATGGGGTCGATCTGGCTCTGACGGGGCACGGGGCCGATATCTGCCGAGCAGCGCTGGGCACGATCGATGCCGACGATCCGGCTCCAGAGCCAACGCCTGCTGAGGCACTTGGCGTATATCTGGCAGCGGTCAGCGTGTCCAATACAAAGCTCGCTCGCTATATGGCATCGGTTATCGAGCGCGGGGGCGAACGGGCGGCCTGCGAAATAGACCCTGTTTCATGGAGGGTGGCCCAGACACTGACGGCTGTTTGCTATGGGGACAACGGGCTTGGGCTTCCTACAAACCTGGCCGTGCCAGAAATTGAGACGTCCCACACCGCACTCGATATGTTGTCTGCGCATATCGAGGTCAAGCGCTGTCTGACCGAGCGGGGAGATGACGGCGGCGTTCTACAGCAGCTCAAAACGAGCAAGGCCTACGATTGCGAGCTCGACATCGCGGGGATTGTTATACGGGCCGATAGCATGCTGGTGGAGCTCTTTGACGGGTCGTTTGCGGGAACCGACGAGCGCGACGACGAGATGACGGTGGTGCGGGAGGCGCTCGACGTACGTGGGCTTAAGGCGATGGCTATCTGGGTGCGCATGGTGTTGGCGGCACGGCGGCTCCTTTCCGGCTTGCCGGTAACCGACGACGCGGCATTCAACGAACTCGATCGTTTTGCCGTGCGCATGCGCGACAACCAGATTCAGCTGTTTGGCCTGTTGCTAGAAGGCTGGCAGTCACTGGCAGAGGGACGGCCGGTTAATGCAAAGTTCCGTGCGGTCCAAGTGCTCAAACTTGCCGAGGAGTCGATTGCGTACATGCGCGATAACGCATTGCTGTTGGAGCGCGCGGCGTATCTGCGTAACACCTCGATGGTTTCGGTGCGCGAGGAAGCGGAGCTACTCGATATAAGCCAGACGCAGGTTGGTGGAGCGGAGGCCTGGATGGTGGCGCTGCATTTGGCCTGTGCGGGCCGAGACAGCGACCTTGCGGCCTGGATGTCCATGAATCGCGCGGGGATTCTAGAGCCATCGTATCGGCTCTTTGCGCGCCTTGCCATGCATTGTCTGGGCGAGCCGGCGACCAGGATTCGCAAGAAGCTCCCCGTGCGCGAGCTGTCGCGGTACTCGCTGCGCGATGATCTGGAAGGGGAGGGCGAGCGCTTATTTCAGGCCGGCGAGGTTGAAGCCGTTGATACCATCGACCATATCGAGATTCGCATGTTTGGTGCGTTTCGCGCCGAGCGCGACGGGTTTCCCATCACGGACAAAATGTGGCGCCGCAAGAAGGCGGCGACGCTTGCCGAGCGGCTTGCGCTGGGCATGGATGCGCTCGTCGACCGCGAGACGCTGGCCATGGAGCTGTGGCCCCATGCCGAGTTCAATAGCGCCCGCAACAACCTGTACTCGACGATATCGCGCCTGCGTTCGGCCTTGGGGCCGACACCGGACGGCAAGTCGTGTGTGCTGATTCAAAACGAGTGCATTGGGCTTAACGGCGATTACGTCAAGACCGATGTACGGCTGTTTGACCAGATAAGCCGCGAGGTTTTGGGAAATCGCACGGGTGCGCGCGGGCCCCATCTAGTTGAGCTGTGCCTTAAGATTGAGCAGCTTTATGCCGGACCGCTGTATGTTCCCAATGGCTGTAATCCCACCTACTTTTTGCGTATGCGACGCATTATGCAGTCAAAGTACATCGATTGCATGGTTAAGGGAGCAAATGCCGCTCTAGAAGAAAACGATCTGCAGTCGGCGATTTGGCTGGCGGAGTCGGGGCTTCGGCAGGAAACAGCGCGTGAGGATATGGTGCGCTGCGCCATGCGCGTCTACAGTGCGGCGGGACGGCGGCGCGATATCGTCGAGCTATACAGCGGGCATATGCACCATCTGAGGGAGCAGGTCAATGGCGTGCCCGAGCCCGAGACGCGGCGTCTATACGAGCGCTTGGTGGAGGGGCGGCTCAATCGCGTGCTGGTCGAGCGATAAAAAACGGGCGCCCGAAGTACTTGGGCACCCGTAAGCTTGCCATGTGTTGGCTCGCCGGATCATTGGCTCTTAGACGAGCTTGATCTTCTCGATGTCCTTGCGCGAGGACTCGCGATATAGCGAGAACTTGCGGCCGATGACCTGTACGACCTCGGCGTGGCAGCGCTCAGCGAGCTCTTCGGCGGCCTCGCGGGCGGAAAGGCTGGAGCCATCGAGCACGGAGCACTTAACGAGCTCGTGCTTCTCCAGGTAGGCGACCGTCTGCTCGACGGTGCCCTCGTTGACATCGGACTTGCCGATGATGATGGCGGGGTTGAGGTGATGGGCCATGCTGCGAAGCTGCTTGACCTGGGCTCCTGTCAGTGCCATGGGTTCTCGCTTTCTATGTATGGGGTGCCCCGCGACGGGGCCTTAATCTACGTGAGCTGTCCCACGATAGCGCAGGAACGGTGCGGTGTGGGGCGCGTTTGCCCAGTTCAAAAAGAATGCGGATGCCGAGTGGGTGGGCGGTGCGGGCTGCGAACAGGCTATGAGCTGGGCGCAGAGACCGGCTCCCATGCAATAAACGCCCAACGAACCTTGCGGACATGATCGAGCATATAGCGCCCCTGCGGCACGCCCTTGGAGCCCGGCTCACCGGCATGGGGGTTCTCAATCATGTGTCGAGCGATGTAGTCGCGCAGACGGTCGACCTTATCCTCGTTGCCATGCTCAGGCATGCGGGAGAAGTCTGCCACGCCCGCCTCAAGGCAATTGAAGGTATCGCGACGAGGCGATTCAAAGTATGTAACCTGCGGCAACGAACCCATCTGAATGAGGATGTTGAAGGCGTACACAAAGCCATTACTGCAGGTAACCGAGGCGCCGATAGCGTTCATCAAGTGCAGATCATAGCGCGGGCTGGAGTTAGCGACCATCGTGACAGCACAACGCCGACGAGCCGTACGATCAAGCTTGGCAAGCGCACCTTTTAGATCGGTCGTCGTAACCGACCGACTGGCAAAGGCAACATCCACCGTTTTCGCGACCGGTCCAACCAAATCCCAATCATCATCCCAAGCAAGCTCAAGCGGTGTAATGCGATTCTCGAGCCCATGGTACTCAATGCCAGCATCAAGCGTGCCCAACATGGCAGGGGAAAAGTCAGCAGCAATCACAGGATGTCCAGCCTGAGCAAGCGGAATAGCAATCGACCCAGCTCCACACCCCATATCGAGCACGGATTCACCAGGCTTTAACGCCAACAGCTTGATAAAGTCCCGGGCATACGGGGCAGTCTCCAACGGCCGAAAATGCCGAGCCCGCTTATCCCACTCAAAAGAGTCATCAGCCCGCCGCCGACCAGCCTGCAAGCGCATCCATTCGCCATTCCAATCAGCAGAAAGCAGCTCAGAACGATTCTCCCCATCAGCCACGGGCCAACCTCCTAGCAACAAAAAAGCGACTCCTCCCAAAAGAAGAGCCGCAACCAGCATATATCAGAAAGAACCGATCCAACGCCAAACCGCCATACCAGCAAAGTAGGGCAGAAGCGAAGCGACTGCCAAAGGGATAGAACCCAACCGAGGGCCCGTTGCGCGGGAGCCCCGGGGAGGGCAAATATATAAGGTCGATCGCGAGTTCCGCACGAGCCGGAGAGCACTTAATGTGCTCTCCGTGCGAGCCAGGACTGTCCGAGCAGGCGACCTTATATATTTGCCCTCCCCGGGGCTCCTCGCCAGTCCCCCTCAGCTAGTTCTTCAGCGAGTTCAGCGGCGCCGGGAAACGTCCACCGCGATGGGCAAGCACGGTGCCGGCGTTGGGGTTCACCGGCATGATGGGCGCACGGCCAAACAGGCCGCCGTACTCGACGCAGTCGCCCACGCCCTTGCCGATGGCGGGAATCACGCGGACGGCCGTGGTCTTGTTATTGATGACGCCGATGGCCATCTCGTCGGCGATGATGCCGGCGATGGTCTCGACCGGAGTGTCGCCGGGGATGGCGATCATGTCCAGGCCGACGGAGCACACGCAGGTCATGGCCTCGAGCTTCTCGAGCGAAAGCGCGCCGGCCTCGACGGCGGCGATCATGCCGGCATCCTCGGACACGGGGATAAAGGCGCCCGAGAGACCGCCCACGCTGGAACTGGCCATGACGCCGCCCTTCTTGACGGCATCGTTGAGCATGGCGAGCGCGCAGGTCGTACCGGGGCCACCGCAGGTGCCCACGCCGATGATCTCGAGGATGCGCGCGACGGAGTCGCCGATGGCAGGCGTGGGAGCCAGCGACAGGTCGACAATGCCCTTCTCGACACCCAGGCGATGGGCGGCCTCGCGGCTCATGAGCTCGCCGGCACGGGTGATCTTAAAGGCGGTCTGCTTAATCTTTTCGGCGACTGCCATCATCGATGCGGAATCGGGCAGCGTCTCCAGGGCTGCGGCCATAACGCCGGGGCCCGAGACGCCTACGTTGATGACGGCGTCGGCCTCGCCACCGCCGTGGACGGCGCCCGCCATAAACGGGGAGTCCTCGACCATGTTGGCAAAGCAGACAAACTTGGAAGCGCCGACGGAATCCTCATCTGCCGTAAGCTTCGCGGCATCGATGATGGTCTGGGCGGCCATAAGCACGGCGTCCATGTTGATACCGGCGCGCAGGCTGGCGACGTTGACGCTGGAGCAGACGCGGCTCGTGGTGGCGAGCGCCTGGGGGATGGACTGGATAACGCGGCGGTCGGCATCGCCGATGCCCTTCTGGACGAGTGCGGAGAAGCCGCCCAGGTAGTCGATGCCGAGCGTCTCGGCCGCGCGGTCGAGGGCATGCGCGATGGGGGTGAGGTCCTCATCCTTGCAACACGCGGCGATCTGCGCCACCGGGGTGACGGAAACGCGCTTGTTGACGATGGGGATACCGTACTCGCGCTCGAGGTTCTCGGCGGTCTCGACCAGATGCTCAGCCGTGTGCGTCACGTGGTCGTAGATCTTCGTGCACATGCGGTCGAGGTTCTCGTCACCGCAACCCATGAGCGAAACACCCATGGTGATGGTCCTGATGTCGAGGTTCTGCTCCTCAACCATGCCGCGGGTTTCCGCGATTTCTGCGGGCGTGATCGCCATCCTTGCGCTCCTATCTGCCAAAACGAGCATAGTCTTATCTATTCTAACGTGCCGCACATGCCAAGTGGCGCATGCAGCACGTTTTGGTGCTCGGTTGTTTCCGTTGTGTTACTGCCCAAAGACCTCTTCGGCGATACGAGCGCTCTCGGCGGCGTCCTTGGCGTAGTAGTCAGCGCCAATCTGTTTGGCGTATTCGGGGGTGAGTACGGCGCCGCCTACGATGATCTTGACGCCCGGCACCTCGGCATGAAGCAGCTTGATGGTCTCTTCCATAGCCACGACGGTGGTAGTCATAAGCGCCGAGAGGCCGACGAGCTTAATGTCGCGCTCCTGCACGGTCTTGAGTACCTCCTGCGGATCGACGTCGCGGCCCAGGTCAAAGACGGTATAGCCGTAGTTATCGAGCAGCATCTTGACGATGTTCTTGCCAATATCGTGGATGTCGCCCTTGACGGTGGCCACGCAGATCTTACCCTTGTCGGCAATCTCGCCGGCGGGCATCAGGCGCTTGATGGTGTCGAAGCCCACGCGCGCGGCCTCGGCCGAGGCCATAAGCTGCGGCAAGAAGAACTTGCCCTGGTCAAAGAGGACGCCGACCTCGTCGAGGGCGGGGATAAAGTGATTGTTGATGAGGTCCATGGCGTCGTGGTCTGCCAGCAGACGCTCGGTCTCGGCAGCGATCTCGCCTTTGCGGCCCGAGACGACCATGCGACGGATCGGGTCGTCGTTGCCGTCGGCGCCGGCGGCAGGCGCGGCATCACTCGATGCGGGCTGAGCCGCTGCCGGGTTTGCGGCGATCTTATACGGATCGGTCCAGCCGGCGTAGCGCTCGATGTATCCGGTCGAGCCCTCGTCCTCAACGCTCAAGACGCGATAGCTGTAGACGGTGTCCATAAAGCGCTTGGAGCCCGGGTTCATGATGGGGGCATCGAGACCTGCGCCAAAAGCGGCGGCCAAAAAGACAGAGCCCAGCAGCGGGCGAGCGGGCAGGCCAAAGCTGATGTTCGATACGCCGAGCGCGCATTTGACGCCCAGACGCTCCTTGCACAGGGACATGGCGCGCAGAATCTGCTCGGCCTGGCGCTGGTTGGTCGAGGCGGTCATGAC
Organism: uncultured Collinsella sp.; assembly: GCA_900553415.1. Taxonomy (GTDB): domain Bacteria; phylum Actinomycetota; class Coriobacteriia; order Coriobacteriales; family Coriobacteriaceae; genus Collinsella. The sequence goes on from USDH01000041.1 coordinate 8,988, forward strand.
CAGGCAGTCGATGAGGATGCGGTCCGGGCCGATGCCGTAGCGGGCGGCCTCGGCCACGATGCGCTCGGCGATGGCGAAGCGGGCCTCGGCGGTATCGGGGATGCCGCCTTCATCGAGCGTAAGGCCGACAACGTTGGTGCCGTAGTGGGCGACCAGCGGAAAGATCTCATCCATGATCTGCTGCTTGCCGTTAACCGAGTTGATGATGGGCTTGCCGGCGTAGCGGCGCACGGCGGCCTCGACGGCTGCGGGGTCGGTGGAGTCGATCTGCAACGGCAGCAGCGTGGAGCCCTGGAGCTGTTCGGTCGCCTGTTGGATGATCTTGACCTCGTCGATCTCGGGCAGGCCCACGTTAACGTCCAAGATGTCGGCGCCCTGTTCCTGCTGGCTGATGCCCTGGCTCACGACGTAGTCCAGGTCGCCGTCGCGCAGGGCCTGCTGCAGGCGCTTTTTGCCGGTGGGATTGATGCGCTCGCCGATGACGGCAATCTTGTGGCCGTCGCAGGGAAGGTCCACCACAGTCTGGGCACTTGTGACCGACATGCTGGGCTTGCGG
>USDH01000042.1 GCA_900553415.1 uncultured Collinsella sp.
CGTTTTCCGGCCACGCCAAAGCTTACGATATAGGCTATGGCACAGATATTTGACGCACCCTCGAAGGCAATTCTGCGCAGCCAAATCGCAGAGCATATTGCCGAAAACGACAACAACGACCGCCGCGTCGATCAGGAAGGCGAGGCACCGCTGCCCAAGGACCGTTTCTTCGACCGCGAGCTCAGCTGGCTCAAGTTCAACCAGCGCGTGCTCGAATGTGCGGAGAACGAAGACATGCCCCTGCTCGAGCGCGCCAACTTCGCCGCGATCTTCGCCTCGAACCTTGACGAGTTCTTCATGGTCCGCGTCGCCGGCCTGAAGCGCCGTATCGACTCGGGCATCGCCGTGCCGTCTGCCGCCGGCCTGAGCCCGCGTCAGCAGCTGCGCGCGATCAGCGAGACCGCACACCGTCTGCAAGACGAGCACGCACATTACACGATCGACACCATTCTGCCGGAATTGGAGAAGGAGCGCATCGTCCTGCTGACGTGGGACAAGCTCACATCCTCCGAGCAGGAGCGCCTCTCGCGCTACTACCGCCAGCAGGTGTTCCCGGTCCTGACGCCGCTCGCCGTGGATCCGGCCCACCCGTTCCCGTACATTTCCGGCGGTTCCATCAACCTGGCCGTGATTGTGGAGAACCCGGCCTCCGGCAAGTCGCACTTCGCCCGCGTCAAGATCCCGGGCAACCTGCCGCGCCTGGTGCCGGTGGACGACATGACCGATGAGGAGTCCAAGGACGAGCGTTACGGCTTCATCGCCATGGAAAAGCTCATCGCCGCGCATCTGGAATCCCTGTTCCCGGGCATGATCATCAAGGAGGCCCGCTCCTTCCGCGTGACTCGTAACGAGGACATCGACGTGGAAGAGGATGACGCCGAGAACCTGCTCAACGCCATGGAGAAGGAGCTGCTGCGCCGCCGCTTCGGACCGCCGATCCGCCTGGAGATCACGGACACCACGAGCCCCTTCCTCTCCCAGCTGCTCGCCGACCAGCTCGGCGTGAGCCAGGACGAGGTATACCGTCTGCCCAGCCCGCTGGACCTGACCGTGCTCTTTGAGCTCGGCAGCGTGGACCGCCCGGACCTGAAGAACCGTCCGTTCGTGCCGACCACGAACCGTCAGATCGCCGAGGTCGAGTCCTCCCGCGCACAGGATATTTTCGCTGCCATCCGCGAGCGCGACATCCTGCTGCATCACCCCTATGACTCCTTCTCCACTTCCGTGCAGGCCTTCCTTGCGCAGGCCGCCGCGGACCCGAAGGTGCTGGCCATCAAGCAGACCCTGTACCGCACCAGCTCCAACTCGCCGATCATCGACGCCCTGATCGACGCCGCTCATGCCGGCAAGCAGGTGCTGGCTTTGGTGGAAATCAAGGCTCGTTTCGACGAGGACGCCAACATCGCGTGGGCCCGCAAGCTCGAACGCGCCGGCGTGCACGTGGTGTACGGCATCGTGGGCTTGAAGACCCACTGCAAGCTCATCGAGGTCGTGCGTCAGGAAGCGGACGGTCTGCGCCGCTACTGCCACGTAGGCACCGGCAACTACAACCCGAAGACCGCGCGACTGTACACCGATCTGGGTCTGCTGACCTGCGACCCGGTGGTCGGCCAGGATCTGACTCGTCTGTTCAACCAGCTCTCCGGTTACGCGCCGAAGTCCAGCTTCCACCGTCTGCTGGTGGCCCCGCGTACCGTGCGCACCGGCCTGATTCAGCGCATCCGCCGCGAGGAGGACGCCGCCCGCGCCGGCAAGGAGGCCTGGATCAAGATCAAGGTCAACTCCATCGTGGACGAGAAGACCATCGACGCCCTGTACCGTGCCTCTCAGGCCGGCGTGAAGATCGACATCGTCGAACGCGGCATCTGCGCTCTGAAGCCCGGCGTTCCCGGCCTGTCCGAGAACATCCGCGTACGTTCGATTCTCGGCCGCTTCCTGGAGCACTCCCGCATCTACGCCTTCTGCAATGCGGACGGCCCGCAGATCGGCGAGGGCCCGGCTTCCGGCCCGGAGGTCTACATCGGTTCGGCTGACCTCATGCACCGTAACCTTGATCGCCGCGTCGAGGCTCTGGTGCGCGTCACCGCCCCGGAGCAGGTCGACGGGCTCATCAAGTACGTGGACCTGCAGATGGCCGACTCCACCATGAGCTGGCACATGCAGCCCGACGGCACGTATGTGCTGCACACCAAGGACGACGAGGGCCGCCCGCTGGTCGATAGTCAGGAATACCTGATTCGCAAGCACCAGCGTCGCCCCAATTCACACAACTGATTTCACTCGATGCTCCCTGTCAGCGCAAGCTGACTGAGGGTGGTTACGATGCCCGGCTCCTCTTTCGAGAGGATGCCGGGCATCGTTGTTCAACGCGCAAAAACTACGTAGCAGCGGTCCAACGTGACCTACAATACAAGAGATGGGTACGAACAGTATGAGACGAATCGTGGAAGCCGCCGGCGGTATTCTGTACCGGTGGAAGGATGATGCCGAGCCGACGCGGGCATCATCTCCATCAGTGAAATCCAATATTGCCACCGATGGCACCATCATCGCGAACACCACGGATTCTGACGGCGAGACCACGGCAGCACCCGGCGCATCGGACGCGGCTTCCACCCCGGACCCGGCGCAGGCCGACAGCCCAGCCACAGCGGACAACGTACTCAACCGCATCGAACTGTGCATCGTGCATCGCCCGAAATACGACGACTGGAGCTGGCCGAAAGGCAAGGTCGACCCGAACGAATCGCACCGGCATGCCGCCGTACGCGAGATCGGCGAGGAATCGGGCCTGTCCGTGGAACTTGGCCCCTATCTGGGCGACATCGAGTACCCGCTGTCCGAAGAAGGCAGCAAACAGCGCCATACCAAGGATCGGTCGGCGGATACCAAGCATATCCAGTTCTGGATGGCCACGCCGATCAGCGCCATCGACAACCTGCGGCGTACCCATGCGTTTGGCCCGGTGCATCGGGCGGACATCGGCGAAATCGACGAAGTTTTGTGGCTGACGCCGGCCGAGGCCCGCAAGAAGCTCAGCCATTCCACCGATAAGGACATCCTCGCGCTATTCGTTGATCGGGTGCAGGAGGACGCGCTTGACGCCGTGCCGGTGATTATCGTGCGCCACGGCAAAGCGGAAGCGCGCAAGCTGTGGAAGGGTTCGGACGCGAACCGTCCGATCACGCCGCGCGGCGCGGCTGCGGCATACGCGCTGAACCGCGAGCTGGCGTGTTTCAATCCGACCCGACTGGCCACGTCGCCTTGGGTGCGCTGCCAGGAGACGTTGGAGATGTTCGCGTGGCAGACCGGACGAGACATGGTTCATCTCGATCCGCTCACCGAAGATGCATACGCCGCTGCGCCGGACACCGCATGGGAGTGTCTACTCAGCGAAATCGAGTTCGCACTTGAGCGCCGTCAGCCCATAGCGATATGCATGCACCGGCCGGTGATTGGTGGTATGTTCGGACACCTGCGCAGCATGTGCGTTGCGCCGTCTCTGAGCAAACGCCTGATCGCCAAGACACCGTTCATGCCGACCGGCACGGCGGTGGCGCTGTTCGTCACTCCGACGCCTCATGGTCCCAAAATCATCGATATTCAGAAGGTTCAACCGCTTGTCTACTAGACCCGCATTTCCTGATTCATCCAACTCCTCGGCCGCTGCCGCTGCAGCTCATGCCGCGCACAATGGTGCCGCCGGCAGTCTGGGCCCGGGCTTCGGCTCGTTGCGTGCGGCCGGAGCGGCATTCGGACCTGCTCGCATGGGTTCTTCACGCCCCTCGCGCCCGGCTCAGCTCGACCCGGCTGTGGCCGATGGATTGGCCGGTGGCATGGACCCGCAGGCGTTGAGCGAGATGAGTCATCTGTCTGCTGCCGCATTGCTGGATCGTGTGCGCCATAGCGAAGACCCGGCGGTTGTTGAGCGGGTGCTCACGTTGGTGGAGACGGTCGGCGTGGTGAGATTAGTCCAGTCTTCGCAGTTGAGTCCCAAAAGACCGATTTGCTGCGGAAGCAGATGGGCCATGGGCTGAAGCGCCTTGTAGACGCGGGGGAGCGCCCATTGGTTTTGGACAAAGATGAGTGTACGCTTGGCGGGATTGAACTTGAATTTAAAGTACTCGGTAAGCTCGTTGATTGACGGCTTGTTGTGGTCGATGGGAATCGCTTTGTAGAGCTGTCCGTTCGCTGCCAGCGCCTCGGCATACCCCTGAAAACGCTCCATGCGGGTGCGCATCTCGGTCATGTTGGCGGCAATGGAAAAGAAATCTTCGTAGCCGGCGTCGAGGAGTGCCTGTGTGGCGTTGTACACGCCGTCGTAAAGGTTGGTTTTGATCCAGCTGGTGCCTGGGCTGTAGATGGCCGCGTCAAAAAAGACGACGGGCTTGCCGGCGCGCTTGATGCGGTCGTGGACGGCCTTGAAATTTGCCGTGGGCTGGATGATAAAACCATCGACGCCCAGCGAGAGCATCTTGTCGACGTACATGAGCTCGGTCTCGGGGTTAAAGTTGCTCGTGCAAACGACCGTCTGGTAGCCCGCGGGGAGCATGACTTGTTCCATGCCGTTGAGGACGAGGCCCGCCCACTTGTTGGTGTTATCCAAAATGATGATGGCGATGACGTGGGTCTGCTTGCCGGTGAGCGTTTGCGCTTGGGCGTTGGGAACGTATCCGAGTTCCTTAATGACGCGCGCGATTTTGTTCTGCGTCTTCTCGCTAAGCTTTTCTCGTTTGTCGTTGAGGTAATACGAGACGCTTGCCGTCGAGGTTCCCGCCTCTCGAGCGACGTCTGCGATCGTAACGCGCTGTTTTGCCACAGCGACTCCTTCCGACAGATGAGCATTTTCCAACATGATGACTTTGAGTCTTGGTGAGGGATGCGCTTCGGTGAGCGGCTTTTTCCTTTCATATGAGTATGCAACAAATGCGGCATACGGGTGGGGTCGAAATTTGTGACCGGCATGCGCATCTGCCGTCTACCGAGAAAATCAAATACTTCTTGACTTTTGAAATCGAGGGTAAAATCGCAGGATTTATTTTTGGTTAAACGCATAACCAAGTAGCATAACCAACGCTCTGACCTGCGCGTTTACCGAAATAAGCTGGCATTAAGAAAAACGAGCACCTATATTGGTCTTGTCGAAAAGACAGCAAGTCCAAACGGCAGGGGATGCTCCGGAGGCCTCCGCAAACGGTGTCTTGCGCACGCAACTCTATGAAAAGAGGGAAGCAATGAAGATCGTAGGCGTTGCCGCCTGTACCGTGGGTATCGCCCACACGTATATGGCCCAGAAGGCGATTCAGGATGAATGCGCCGCCCGTGGCATCGAGTGCAAGGTCGAGGCTCAGGGTGGCCTGGGTATCGAGAATGAGCTCACGCAGGAAGACGTGGACTCCGCCGACCTGGTCCTGGAGTCCGTCGACGTGGGTGTCGAGAACGAGGACCGTTTTGAGCAGAAGATGGCCGAGGGCAAGTTCCTCAAGGTCGGTACTTCCGATGTAATCGCCGATCCGGTCAAGATCATCGACCAGGCTGTTGAGATTATCAAGGCGACGGGTGGCGCCGTTGACGCGCCCAAGGCCGAGGCCAAGGCAGAGAAGAAGGCCGTCTCCGCTGCCCCGCAGGCCCCGACACCGGCGTCCAAGCAGTCTATCTTTGCCGATCCTGGCAAGACGCTGCTCAATGCATTCAATACCGGCGTTTCCTATTTTATCCCCATTGTCGTTATCGGTGGCGTGTTCCTCGCCTTCTCGTTGGCATCCGGTACTGCCGGTGCTAGCGGTATGGAGGTAACCAACCCGTTGATGGTGAGCCTTAATACCATCGGCATGGCCGGTATTTCCATGATGATTCCGGTGCTTGCGGCATACATCGCCTACTCGATGGCCGGCAAGCCCGCGCTCGCCCCCGGTTTTGTCCTGGGTTACTTGGTCAACAACGCCGTCGTCACCCCGAGCGGCAACAGCGTTTCGACTGGCTTCTTGGGCGCCATGATCATGGCAGTTATCTGCGGTTACTTTGTCCGCTGGATGAAGACCTGGAAGGTCAACAACACCATCCAGACCATCATGCCGATCCTGATCATCCCGATCCTGACCTCGCTCGTCCTGGGCATGGCCTACATCTACATCCTGGCCACGCCGCTTGGCTTTGTGATGGATTGGCTCACCAGCGTGCTCGGTAGCCTGCAGGGCGGCTCCGCCGTCGTCTTGGGCCTGGTCATTGGCGTTATGACCGCCTTCGATATGGGTGGCCCCATCAACAAGACCGCTTCGACCTTTACCATGGCCATCATGGCCTCCGGCATCTACGGCCCTAACGGTATGTTCCGCGTCGCCGTCGCCATTCCCCCGATCGCCTGTGGCCTCGCTGCGCTCATCGCCAAGAATAAGTTCGATGACGCCGATCGTCAGATGGGTATCTCCGCACTGTTCATGGGCTGCATCGGCATTACCGAGGGCGCTATCCCCTTCGCGGTCAAGGACCTTGGCCACACCCTGCCCGGCATCTGCATCGGCTCTGCCGTGGGCGCGGCGCTCGCCGCCTTCCAGGGTATCGACTGCTGCGTCCCGCACGGTGGCTTTATCGTCGCCCTTGCCACCAACAACGTCGCGCTGTTCTGCCTGGACATCGTGATTGGCTCCGTGGTCGCCGCTGCAATCCTGATTGCCATGAAGCCCACGCTCGATAAGCAGGCCAAGTAAACCTTTAAGGACTCCGGTTGTGCGGAGGGATGGATTTGACTCCGCACAACCGCCCCTACACAACAAAATCCATCTGCACTGATAGGGCCCGCATCTGGGTCCCAGGGAACTTTTGTCAAAAATCCTCTGGAGAAGGAGAACAAAATGTCCAACCTCACCATCCGCCAGGCCGTTCAGGGCATGCTCAAGCTGCAGGATAGCGGCGATCACGCAACCATGGTCGGCATTGGCCCCATGAGCCCCAACCTGATTCAGGCCGTGTTCGAGCTTGCCAAGGACGAGGATTTCCCGCCCATGTTTATCGCTAGCCGCAACCAGGTCGATATGGACGAGATGGGCGCCGGCTACGTCAACGGTTGGGACCAGACGCGCTTTGCCGCCGACATCAAGAAGGTTGCCGACGAGGTGGGTTACACCGGTCCGTACTACCTGTGCCGCGATCACGGCGGTCCGTGGCAGCGCGACGAGGAGCGTAACGCCCACCTGCCCGAGGACGAGGCCATGGAGCTCGCCCGCAAGTCCTTCGTCGCCGACATGGAGGCAGGCTTTGACCTGCTGATGGTCGACCCCACCAAGGACCCCTATCAGATCGGCAAGGTTATTCCGCTCGACGTGGTGCTTCGCCGCACGATTGATCTTATCGACTACCTTGAGCAGTACCGTCGCGAGCATAACCTGCCCGAGGTTGCCTATGAGGTCGGTACCGAGGAGACCAATGGCGGCTTGACCTCTACCGATAAGTACGAGGAGTTCATTTCTCAGCTGCAGCCCGGGCTCGAGAAGCGTGGCTGCCCCATGCCCACCTTTATCGTCGGCCAGACCGGTACGCTCACCCGTTGGACCGAGCAGGTCGGTCATTACAACTTTAAGAACGCCCGCGAGCTCGCCGACATGGCCAAGCGCTACGGCGTGGGCCTGAAGGAGCACAACGCCGACTACCTGGATGACGCGACGCTGCTCGAGCACATCCCGGCTCACGTGACGGCCTCCAATGTTGCCCCTCAGTACGGCACCGAGGAGACCCGCGCTTACCTCAAGCTCTGCGCTACCGAGCAGATTCTGGTCGACAACGGCCTGTGCGACGATCCTTCCGACCTGTACCACACGCTGTTGGTCAAGGCCATCAAGACCGAGCGCTGGCGCAAGTGGATGACCGGCGACGACGTCAACCTGCAGGTTGACGACATCCTGGCCGACGACGAGCTCAGCCTGAAGATTCTGGATGTCTCCGGCCACTACGCGTTCAACGATCCCGAGGTCAAGGAGCAGGTCGAGAAGCTCTACCGCAACCTCGCTGCCCAAGACATCGACGGCAAGCGCTTTGTGATCGAGCACATCAAGCGCCCGATCAAGCAGTACGTCGTCGGCCTTAACCTCAAGGGCGTCACGAGCCGCATCGAGAAGGCTCTCGAGGACTAAGTAGTTTTTCCTACACGACGCCGGGCCTGGGGCATGTCCCAGCTGCAGGCCCGGCACATAGGACAAAGGGGCATCCCCTTTGTCCTTTCTTTTGAGTTTTGGATTCCTCCGAAGGAGTTTGCACCATGAAGTTCTTTATCGATACCGCCAACCTTGACGAGATCGCCGAGGCCAAGAGCTGGGGCTGCCTTGCCGGCGTCACCACCAACCCGTCCCTGTACGCCAAGACCGGCGGCAAGCTTGCAGACTTTGAACCCCACATGCTCAAGATTGCCGGGCTCTGCGAGGGTCTGCCCGTGTCTGCCGAGTCCACCGCGACTACTGCCGAGGGCATGATCGAGGAGGGCAAGCGCCTTGCCGCCCTCGCCCCCAACATTGTGGTCAAGCTTCCCGTGTGCGAGGCCGGCCTCGCCGCCTGCCGCGCCCTGGCCGATGCAGGCGTGCGCGTCAACATGACGCTTGTCTTCTCGCCGACGCAGGCCCTCATGGCCGCCAACGCCGGTGCCCGCTACATCAGCCCGTTTGTGGGACGCTTCGACGACATCGCCGAGGACGGTATCTCGCAGCTCGACAATGTCGTGACCTGCATCAAGAACTATGACTGGACCGGCAAGAACGTCGACGACACCGTCGAGATCATCACCGCTTCGGTCCGCACGCCCAACCACGTGACCCAGGCGGCTCTTCTTGGTGCCGACATCGCGACCGTGCCCATGGCCGCTCTCAAGAAGTGCCTGCATCACCCGTTGACCGACCAGGGCCTTGCCTCTTTTGAGGCTGACTGGCAGAAGGTCGTCGCTCAGGCTTAACGAGTGGATTGCCCCGGCATCGCGTCATCCGGTGCCGGGGTTGTTCTCAAGAGAGGAATTCGTATGACCAACCAGGAGCTGGCGAAGGTCGCCAATGAGGTCAGGAAGGGTGTCGTGACTGCGGTGCACGCGGCCAAGTCGGGACATCCGGGTGGATCGCTCGGTGCTGCCGACATCATGACGTATCTGTACTTTGAGGAAATGAATATCGATCCTGCCGACCCTCACAAGGCCGATCGAGACCGCTTTGTGCTCTCCAAGGGTCACGCGGCGCCGGGCCTGTATTCGGTGTTGGCAAATCGCGGCTATTTTCCCGTCGAAGAGCTCGAGACGCTCCGCCATATTGGCAGCCGACTGCAGGGCCATCCCAACATGAACGACACCCCGGGTGTTGATATGTCCACCGGATCGCTCGGCCAGGG
>USDH01000043.1 GCA_900553415.1 uncultured Collinsella sp.
CCAGCTTGGTGCCCGGTACCTGCGGCGCCTCTTTAATCAGCGCATTGAGCTCGTTCAAAATGGAAACGGGCTGTCGGTCGACGGCGTCCAGATGAAGCGTCGCCACGCGAAGGGGCGGCTGATATTCAAATGAGCCGAGGAGCACGGGCGACCCCAAGAACCGCTCGATTTCGTCTGCAACCGCGTCGGTCTCTTCGGGATCAAGCTCGTCAAAGAGCGCCACGAACATCGGTCCGGTCGAGCGGAACAGACGACCCTTGCCGCGCGAGCAATCCATGAGGCAGGCGGCAGTTTCCGCCAAAACGCGATCGCCCGCATCAAAGCCATAACGGGCATTGACCTGGGCGATATCGTCGATTTTAATGGCGATCAAGCCTGCCTTGCGCGCCACGCGACGCATTTCGCCAATGGCGTTAACCAGGGCGTGAATGTCGCCCAGGCCGGTCACGGAATCTGTCGTATCTGCCAAGCTTCGGTTGATGATAATGCCCACGTACATGTTAGGCTCGGTATCGGTGCCGTCCAAGCGGTAGCCCGTGCAGTCGCAAAGCACGTATTTTCCGGTGGCGTCCATTACGCGATACTGCATGTAGTGGAAGTGCCACGTGCTGTTTATCACCATGTCGAGCTCGGCGCGTACGTTGTCGCGGTCCTCGGGATGAACGCGGGCGAGCCACATGTCGAGTGAGTTAAAAGGGTGCTGGGAGGGCAGGTCAAAATCGCGCACGGCGTTAACCGACCATTGCGATTCTCCCGTATCGAGATTGAGGATAAACGGATAGCGCGTCTCGGAGCTCATGGAGATCGCTTGGAACACCCGGTCGTTGCAGGGAAGCTGATCGACGATTGGGCGTTGCGGCGCGTCATCGTCTTTCGGTTGCTGCACACGATGCATAAGCTTATAGCGATACATCTTGCGATCGGCATCCATCGTCATCTGGCGACGCGTGTCGCCAGCAAGTGGATCGACGCGCGAACAGCCAAAGCTAAAGCTGCCGATCATGGGCGCCTTGCCACCTGAGCTTGCCTCGATCAGCCTGGTACGTACCTGCTCCAAGCGCTGCTCGAGTTCAATCTCGTTTGCAGAGAGCGAGATGAGCACAAACTCGTCTCCACCGATACGGAACAGCATCTCATCGTGCTCCATGGTTTCGGAGAGCGTGCGGCAGATGCTCAGAATATAGCGATTGCCTTCGGCGTGGCCAAACCTATCATTGCAATGCTTGAGATGGTCGATGTCAATATAGGCGCAGGTGAAGGGGTCGCCTTTGCGCCAGAGTTGCTCGACGTGACGGTCGAATCCGTTGCGGTTGCCCAAGTTGGTGAGCGGGTCGATATAGGCGTTGCGCTCAAGCAGCTGACGCTCTTGTTGCAGGATGGCATGCGTCTTTTGCAGTTGCTCACCAACGGCGCGTAGCTCAGCAGGCAGTGCGGTAACATCGAGTTCGGCGGTCGAGATGCCATTCGCAAGTCGCTGAAGATAGGCAATAATCGATTGCTCGCCCAAGCGATATGACTCGTTCATGATGAATAACCTCCTTGGGCGGAACAACGGTTTGTATCATATCCCCAATTCGGTTTGAATTGGGGATATAAGTTAGCTAATGGAGACAAATGTCCCCTTCGGCGGTGGCGTTTTGCGCGCGAGCGTATCAGTTGTTATTGCCACCATCGAGCAATGCCTCAAAATCATTCGCCGGCATGGGGCGGTAGTAGAGGAAGCCCTGAGCGTAGCGGGCGCCCATTTGTCGTAGCATGTTCGCCTGCTCATTTGTCTCGACGCCTTCGACCACGACGGGCAGATGGAGCGACTGCGCCATTTCGAGCATCGATGAAATGATTTGTGTGCTGCGGCCTTGATCGCGGTCGGTGGGCACAAAGGTGCGGTCGAGCTTGATGACGTCGACGTTGACGTTCTTGAGCATCGCGAGCGTGGACTGACCGGTGCCAAAATCGTCCATATAGGTCGAGAAGCCGCGGGTGTGCAGATCTGCGGTCAGCTTATCCACGGCCTCGGATTCTCCCGTATAAGCCGTCTCGGTGATCTCGATACGCATGAGCTCGGGCGGTAGGTTGTATTGGGCGGCGAGCGCCCCCATATGTTCGGCAACGTCGCAGGCAAGGATATCCACGCGCGACACATTAAGCGAGACCGGAACCACGCGAAGACGGTGATCGAGACGCTCGCGAAGCCATATGGCGACACCCTGCCAAATGTACTTGTCGAGCGTCACTACAAAGCCGCTTTCCTCGAGTGCGGGGATAAACGTTGCGGGCGAAATGAGAGAGCCGTCCTTGTCAATCCAGCGGGTGAGTGCTTCGGCGCCAATAATCTCGCCGGTTTCCATATCGACCTGGGGCTGAAGATAGTACGTGATGCGACAATTTGACAGCGCGTACTGGAATTCGGTCAGCGTGCGGTGGAACGCGACTTCGCGCTCGTACTCCGCGGGGCGGAAAATGGCAATGCGCTCCTTAAAGTCGTTTTTTGCGCGTCGATTGGTAAACATGGCCTTTGCCTGCGCATCGATGGTGATTTCCTCATTGGAGTCGATGGGGTAAACGCCCATGGACGGCCAGAAACCTACGCCGTCATCATGCCTGGCTACTGCCTCACGAACGCGGTTGTAGATTTGATGGACGGTGATGTACTTAAAGGGGATGAGTACACAAAAGTCATCTTGGCCCCAGTACCCTGCGACGCCCATATCGGCATTCTCGATGTCCTTGAGGACCGTGCCCACATCGGCGAGTACGCGATCGCCCTCGGCCTGGCCGTGCCATTCATTAAACAGGCGCATGTGGCCCATGTCGACCGTGGCGATGCACCAGGTGCCGTTGCGCCTTGCCTCGAGAAATGCGTTGGCGCGCCGCATAAATTCGCTGGGTCGATAGAGGCCCGTGAGCGAGTCGATACGTTCGGCTATGGCGCTTTTGTGCTCCGCCTCGGGTATGGGGAGGCTGTCGTTGGGAACAAGCCCGCCGGCCGTGCGAAGGCGACGGTCGAGTTCGCCTAAAACGGCGGTCGCTTGATGGGTTAAGTGCTCGTAAAAGGCCGGGACGACAAGGCAGACGGGAGTAATGGTGTCGCCTGCGATTCGAACAGGAGCGAAAACGGCCTCTTTAAGGTGGCGGGTCAGTTGCTCGAATGCCTCGTGGTCTAGGTCGTTGCTGAGCACGACGAACTGGACACTTCGTGAACGGTAGACCCGGCTCCTACCGCGGGTGATCGACAGCATGCGGCCAGCGTATTCGGCGAGCATGTTGTCGACGGCCTCGGCCCCGTAGAGCTCGTTGAGCTTTGTCGTGCCACGAACGCGCACCGCTATAAGCCCTGTCTCGCAACGATCGCGGCGGCAGGCGTCGATGGCGTTGGCCAGCATGCGCTGCGTTCCGAGGCCTGTGGCGGCGTCGACGGTTTCGGCAAGTGAGTGGTTGACGAGCTCGCCGACATAGAGCGAGGGGACATTTCCGTCGCCGTCGATACGAAACCCGCGAGCACGGCAAAGGACGTAGTCGCCGACGGCGTTGCGCACACGATACTGCATGACGCGACGGTGCTTGGTGCCGTTGTAGACTTGGTCGATGTCGTTGATGCAGGCCTCAAGGTCGTCGGGATGGACGCGCGTTTTCCAGTAATCGCGACAGTTGTCTATGTGCTCCGAGGGAAGGCCAAGATCGCGCAAGGCACCTTGTGACCAAAGGGTGCGATGTTTGTCCAAGTTCTCGATAAAGAAATAACGGCCCTCGTTGAGCATCGAAAAGGCGTCAAAAATACGATCGCTTATTTCGAAGTCGTCGGCGTGGACTTGCGTGATATTGCGTCGATCGAGGTGCATGGCATGACGTAGCTTGTAGTCGTACATGCGATGGTCGGCATCGAGCGTCATGCGATTGGAAGCTTCGCCCAGGGCGGGGTCGGCGTGTGCCACTCCGTAGCTAAACGAGTGGGGCATCTCGGAATCGTTGTTTTTGAGCAGAACCGTTCGGCAGTGTTTCAGACGTTCGGCGAGGTCGTCCTCGGTTGCAATCGTAGATAGGATGGCAAACTCGTCGCCGCCTATGCGAAACGCCGCTTCGCCCACCTTCATATACAGCTTAAGATAGAGACTTACCTGCAAGATATAGCGGTTGCCCTCGTCATGCCCAAAGACGTCGTTGCAGTGCTTAAGGCTATCGATGTCGATAAACGCCATGGTCACGGGCAGTTCCTGCTCCCAGATTTCCTCTAGGGAATGGGCAAAGCCGCCGCGGTTGCCAAGTCCGGTGAGCTGGTCGGTAAAGGCCGTCCTAATCAGATCATCCTGACGCTCGAGAAGGTCACGGACGGTCTTTTCGAGCGTTTCGGTGTAATTGCTGACAGTATCCATGTTCTAAGCGGCTTTCTGAGGTCGGGGCGGATTGCGTCGGGCGAGCTCGTTGTGTACATGCATCGTTGCTCAGCGCTTTGCATGTATCCAGGCCCCCGCCTTGCTGCGTTGTTGAGTTACTTTGCCGGCTAATGTTCGCTGTTGATAACAGCTGAGTAGTATAGACAACAGTGCACAATTATATATAGGCGCACATGCTGTGGGCGGCTATTATTCGACAAGCGGTAGCGCGACGATGCGATGTTCGATAAAAATGCGACTGGGACGATATATGTTGACGGGTATACTTGTCCCGTTTTAAAACGCAGGAACGGAGATGGTCGCATGGCACAGCCAAATATGACGCGCACGGTGGGGCTGGCGCTCGAGGGAGGCGGCTACCGCGGTATATATACGGCGGGCGTGCTCGACGTTTGGATGGAGCGCGGTTTGACCTGCGACCATATGGTGGGTGTCTCGGCGGGCGCGGCGTTTGGCTACAACTTTAAATCGCGCCAGATCGGCCGCGCCATTCGCTATAACAAGGCCTATTGCGCCGACAAGCGCTATGCGAGCGTGACCAGCTGGCTGCGAACCGGCGATATGTTCAACGCCGACTTTGCCTATCACGAGGTGCCTATCGAGCGCGATCCCATCGACCTGGAAGCATATCGCGCCTGCCCCATGCGATTTACGTGCGTGTGTACCGATATCGAGACGGGCAAGGCCGTCTATCACGACCTGCCCTATGGCGATGAGCGCGATATCGAGTGGATCCGGGCGTCGTCTGCCATTCCTGTGGCGACGCGTCCCGTTGCTATTGACGGGCATAAGTATCTGGATGGTGGCGTGGCTGATTCTATTCCCAGCGCATGGCTGTTTGCGCAGGGGTATGACCGCAATATCGTGGTACTCACGCAGCCGGCGGGCTTTGTGAAGCAGCCCAACAGCGTGATGCCCATGCTGCGGCGCGTGTTCCGTCACTATCCGGAGTTTGTTGCAGCGCTTGAGCATCGGCATGAGGTCTACAATGCCACGCTCGATGACCTGGCACGTCGAGAGGCTGCCGGGGAAATCTTTGTGGTGCGGCCGAGCGAATCGGTGAAGGTGCCGTCGCTGTGCCGCGAACCGGATGAGCTCGAGCGCATCTACCAGGTCGGCCGCCACGATGCAGAGGCGACTTTGCCGGCGTTGGAAGCGTATCTGGCGGGGTAAGGGTCGCATACGGAAAGCGCATCCCGGAATGGAGGCCCAAACTGGGATGCGCTTTCCATTGCTGAAGATATGAGGCTGCGAATCAGCTGCTCGGCCTAGACTTACGCCTGCTGCCAGGTGTCGACGAGCTCCTTGGCCGCGGCGTAGGGGTCATCGGCGCTGCAGACAGCGCTCACCACAAAGAAGCCATCGACGCCGGTTGCCTTGAGCTGCGGCAGGTCGGCCGTCTTGACGCCGCCGCCCACCACGATGGGCACGGGGCTTGCCGCGTGGAGTGCGGCAAGGTCCTCAAAGCTCTTGGTGATGATAGAGCCGTCGGCCGCGCGTCCGCAGTCGCGCTTGGTCTCGGTCTCGTGGAGCGGGCCTACGCCCAGGTAGTCGACCAAACTCATGTCGGCGGTCTTGACGTACTCGAGCATCTCCTCGCAACGGGCCGAAAGGCCCACGATGGCATCGGGGCCCAAAAGTTTGCGGCAGACCTCGACGGGAATATCGCTCTGGCCCACGTGCACGCCGTCGACAGCAATGCCCTGCTCGCGCGCGGCGAGTACGCAGTCCAGGCGGTCGTCGATCAGCAAAGCGACCTGACCGGTCTTGCCAGCCTGTGCGATTGCCTGCGCGGCGTCGCCGGTCAGCGCGATGATCTCGCGGGCGCTTGCCACCTTGGAGCGCACCTGGATGCAGGTAAAGCCGGCATCGAGTGCCTGGGCCACCACATCGCCCACGGGGCGCCCGAGCGTGTTTTCGGGGCCGAGTACCAGATAGGCCGAGATATCAAGGTTGTCGCGGATGCTCATCGTGCTTCCTCCTGCTTTTTGATCTGTGCTTCCATGCGCTTGAGTTTGCCGGTCATGGTGTCGGTAAATCCGGGTCGAATATCGGCTTTGAGCACGACTTCGGTGCGGATGCCCTTGCTCGCCAACACAAAGGTTGCGTCGCGCACGACCTGCATGACCTCGTCCCAGTCGCCCTCGATCTCGGTGAACATTGAGGTGGTGCGGTTGGGAAGGCCGCTCTCGCGAATGACACGCACGACCTCGGCGACCTCGGCGGACAGCTCATCGCCGGTGCCGCACGGGGCGATGGCCACGGCGACGAGTGTGTTCATTCCGGCAGCAGTTGCGGGCTCGGACATGGCTTATGCCTCCTCGAGCTCGAGTCGGTTATCAGCGATATCTTGGGCGGTCGCGCGGTAGAGCTCATCGATAAAGGCGACCTTAAAGCTTGCCGGGGCATCGGCGACAGCGGCGGCACGTGTGCCGGCAACGTTGTAGACCGCGGTGCCGCAGACGGCTGCAGTAAACGGGTCGGTGGCACAGGCGTATACGGCCAGCACGCCGCCCTGCGAGCAACCGCAGCCGGTGATCTTGGACATGAGCGGGCTGCCGCCGTGGGACTTGGCCACGGTCGTTCCGTCGGTAATCAGGTCGACTTCGCCCGAGACCACTACGGCGCCGCCGGTGTAGCGGGCGAGCGCCACGGCGGCACCACGGGCGGCGTCGACCGTGTCGGTGGTATCGACACCGCGCACGCGGCTCAGATCGGCCGCCTCGCCCTCAAGACCCCACAGGCCGGCGAGTGCGATGATCTCGGAGGCGTTGCCGCGTACGATGGCGGGCTTGTACTGCTTGAGCTCGTTTACCAGCTGGGTGCGCAGGCTACCGATGCCCAGACCCACCGGATCGAGCACCCAGGGCTTGCCGGCGTCGTGTGCCGCCTTGGCCGCGCGGGGAATCGTCTGCTCGTAGATGGGGAAGAGCGTGCCCATGTTGAGATAGATGGCGCCGCCGCCGGCAACGAGCGCCTCGCCCTCGTCTGGCAGATAGACCATGGCGGCCGATCCGCCCACGGCGAGCTGTGCGTTGGCGACAAAGTCGATCGTCACCGTGTTGGTAATGGAGCCGGCCATCGGATTGGTGGCTCGAATCTCCTCTACGGCCTTGACCATATGTTGCTTAAGCTGTTCCGAATCAATCACTGCACATGCCTCCTTGGCATAGAAAAGGGGCGCTGTGCATAGACAGCGCCCCTGTAAAGGCGGCATGCTCCCTACGCCAGCATTAACTGACAGGTTCAAAGGATTGGGCCCCATGCCCTCTCAGCCTTGTGGTTTGCACCGTCGGCACTCCCGCATCGAATCTGTTGTTCCCTATACTAGCGCACCTGCCAAAAAGGGTCGGTACAATAGATGGGATTAAGAATGACCGAGGGGACTCTATGATCAAACTTGTGCTGACCGATATGGACGATACACTGATTCCAGCCGGACACGATGGCGTCAGTGACTATGCCATCGAGGGCATTCATGCCATGCAGGCAGCGGGCCTGCATTTTGGCCCGGTTTCGGGTCGCCAGCCGTCCGCGATGAGCTGGATGTTCCGCAATCGCTCCGAGTGCTTCTCGACCGGTGCGTTTTGCAACGGCCAGGTGATGTTTGTCGATGGCGAAGTAGTCGCTTCGCGCGCAATCGACAACGATGCCCTTATGCGCTTAGCCGATTATTTTGAACAGGAGACCGACGATACGTACTTGAAGGTCTACCGTCTGGGTGATGACTTTTGGGACAACGACGCCTATTGCGTGACAAGCGATCCCGAGCGTGTGCGTCGCGCCATGGAGTCAGGCGGCAACGCGTGGCTCAAGGGCGAAGAGGCTCCCTGTCGTCCTGTCGTTGACGATGCCCCGGTATACAAGGCGAATATCTGGAGTGCCCGTTCGCGCGAGGAGCTCGCCGAGCTGCGCGAGCGTGTTGCCGCTGAGGTGCCGGAGCTCTCGCTCGTGTTTCCCAACAACCGCGTGCGCCTGTTCGACGTTCTTCCGACCGGCTGGGACAAGGGCTGTGCTGCGCTGGAGCTGGCGCGTGCTTTGGGCCTGATGCCCGACGAGGTGGCCGTATTCGGCGATTCCGATAACGATTTGCCCATGATCGATGCCGTTCCCAATTCCGTTGCAGTCGCCAATGCCAACGAGGCCGTCACGGCTGCCGCACGCTGGCATATCGGCGCTGCGGCAGATGATGCGGTTGCCGGGGCTCTGCATCAGATTGCCGCCTGCGCCGCGACGGGGGAGATGCCGTCGTTTATGCGTCAGATGGACGCGACGGGTTTCGACGTCACGAACGTCTAGGGAGAAAGCCATGAAGCTCCAGCAACTCAGATATGTCGTCAAAGTTGCCGAATGCGGCAGCATCACCGAGGCCTCGCGCCGGCTCTTTGTGTCGCAGCCTTCGATTACCGCGTCGATCCGCGATCTCGAAAACGAGATGGGTGTGCATATCTTTGAGCGCACCAACAAGGGCGTCATTGTGTCCGAGGAGGGCGAGACCTTCTTGGGCTACGCGCGCCAAGTGCTCGACCAGGCCGATTTGCTCGAGGGTAAGTACAAGAGCGCATCCGAGCAGGTGCCGCATTTTAGTGTGAGCTGTCAGCATTATTCCTTTGCCGTTAACGCGTTTGTTGACGTGATCCGCGAGTTCGATGCCGCGCGTTACGACTTTACTCTGCGCGAGGAACAGACTCACGAGATTATCGAGGACGTCGCGCATATGAAAAGTGAACTGGGCATCCTGTACTTATCCGAGCATAACCGCGAGGTCATCGAGCGCATGCTCGCCGCCAACGAACTCGTATTCGAGGGGCTCTTCTGCGCCACGCCGCATGTTTTTGTATGCGCCGACCATCCACTGGCGGACCACGCCAGCGTGACGCTCGAAGATCTCGAGGACTACCCGTTCCTGTCCTATG